>JABJCF010000224.1 GCA_018665625.1 Nitrospina sp.
GACCCTACCCGGATAACAAATTCAAAACCCCGGCTTACGATAAAAAGCATTATGTGGTCCGTGGCATGTCTTATATGGGGGTGGGACATTTTAGTAAAAAGGATTTTTTAAAAGTAGTTGCCATGAAATCCCGCGCTTCTTTTCGCGAACATATCGGACCGCTAGCCTATAAAAAAGATATTGGTTTTCGTTGTGCTAAAGACCGACCGTCTTTTATGGGACGAGTTTTTGGAATCAAACCTGAAAAGCCCAAAAAAACGGTGGTTTGATTTGAAGCCTCGCCTAGCTCAACCTTGACGGCTGGAAAATTAAGAATAATGTCATTGAAAACTTTTCGGTTTCCTAGTAATTTGACATTGAGTAGGTAATTCCCCTTCATTTATGTCCCTTTCGGAAGGAAGTTTACTTCCCTTTTTATAATCACAAAATGAGTTCAATATGAAATTTGAGGATGTTTTAGGAAAGCAGGTTCTTGTTCTTGATGGCGCAATGGGCACCATGGTGCAAAATCTGGAACTGGATGATGCCGCCTTCGGTGGCCCGGCTTTCAAGATGCTGACCGATTTGTTGGTTTTTTCCCGTCCCGATGACTTGGAAGGAATCCATTTAAAATATTTACGTTCCGGTGCCAACCTGATCGAAACCGATACCTTCGGTGCGTCGCCTTTGCGTTTGAAAGAATTTGATTTCACTCAAATCGATATCACAGATATCAAAGCCATCCCGCAGGGATTGGATTTAAAAAAATCGGATTACTCGGCCATCACCCATCATTTGAATGTGGAAGGTTGCCGGATCGCCAAAAAAGCCATTGAACGTTATAAGACCGAACCAGAATACGATGGACGCCCGCTATTTGTAGCCGGGTCTATTGGTCCTTCCAATTACGTTCTTTCCAAAACCGAGGCGGACCTCAATAAAGCCACTTGGGATCAAATTGTTGACAATAATTATCTGCAAGTAAAAGGAATGATTGAAGGTGGAGCCGATGTCCTTCTTTTCGAAACGCAACAGGACATTCTGGAGTTGAAGGCCTCTCTCATAGGCGCCAACAAAGCGTTTGCAGAGGCTGACAAAAAACTTCCCATCATTGCCCAGGTGACGGTCGATGGATTTTCCAAGATGCAAATATTCAACACCGATATCCATGCCGCGCTGGTGGCGGTGGAGGGTATGGGCATTTCAGCTTTTGGAATCAATTGCAATACCGGTCCTGAATTGATGGAGAAGACTGTAGAAAAACTGAGTCGTGTTTGTAGCTTGCCTATTTCGATTGTTCCTAATGCGGGTCAACCCGTTTCGGAAGATGGTAAGACTTGTTACAAGCTAGAACCCGAAGCTATGGCGGATTATGTTGAACGCTTCGTTAAAGATTTTGGGGTATCCATTGTTGGCGGGTGTTGTGGCACTACGCCCGACCATATCCGAGCGCTTTCCAATCGCGTTAAAGCCCTTGTTCCTTCTCCGAAAAAAATAGAGAAAATGGTTTATGTTTCTGGTCCACAAGAGGCCAAGCCGATAGACAGTTCAGAGGCTTTGATTCGCATTGGTGAAAGGTTAAACGTTCGCGGCAGTAAAAAAGTGAGAGAGGCCGTCGAACGTGACGATGAAATTCAGATGGAGGTTTTGGAAGAGGTTGTTGAAGAGCAGGTCAAAGACCTGGGTATCGATATCATCGATGTTTGTATGGACAGTAACATTGTCGAAACAGAAAAGGTTTTACCGCAAGCGATTTATGAACTGACCAGTGATTTTAAGGGCGTCATGTGCATTGATTCTTTTTCGGTAGAAGCCCTACAAACAGCCATTGAGTCCTATCCCGGAAGACCCATCATTAATTCCATCAGCCTTGAAGAGTATGAACAAGGAGTGAGCAAGCTCGATGCTGTGTTGTCACTAACCCGTCAGCATCATCCGGTTTATGTCGCTTTGGTTAATGGGCCAGAAGGACCAGGACAAACTGCCGATGAAAAGTATGAGCTAGCGGCAGAGATTGTTAAGCAGGCTAAAGAAAAACACAACGTTACGCCCGATCAGATTCTTATGGATGTCAACGCCTATCCCATCGGCTCGGAGTCGATAGAGGGGCTGAACTTTTGTGCCGAGACTTTAAAATGTCTGCCGCGGATAAAAGCAATTCATCCAGATTTGAAAACCAGTATAGGAGTTGGCAACCTGACCAATGGTCTGGCTTCGAAACCCTATATGAGAAAAGTTTTGACCAGCGTGTTTCTTGATGAGGCGAGAAAGGTGGGGCTGGATTGCGCGATATTGAATCCGAATCATTACGTGCCCTCAGAGAGTCTGACTAAAAGCGATGTCGAGCTGGCGAGAAAAGTAATTCTTGACCGCGACATGACGGCCTTTGAAGAGCTGGAGCAGATTGCACAGACAAAAAAAACCGGTGTTCAAGCAAAAAAAATCGATTACGACGATCTGTCTTTGGAAGAAGGTATCTGCCAGAAAATCAAAGATGGATTCAAACAAAAGCAGGATGGAGTCATAGAAAAAGAGGGAGGAAAATTTCCCTATAAAGACAAAATTGTTGCTGATGTTGCCCAGGCTATAGAGAAACACGAGCCTTTGAAATTTATAAGCGGGCACTTGATGAAGGCCATGCGTGAATTGGGCGATGCGTTTGGTCGAGGTGAAGTGAGTCTTCCGCATTTATTGAAAAGTGCAGATGTAATGCGCCATGTCATGCAGTTTCTTGAAAGTTTCATGCGTTTTCAAAGCGGTGTGGAGCCGGGGGCGGCTATCGACTATAAGGGCGTTGTGGTGATAGGTACGGTTTATCAGGATGTGCACAGCATTGGTAAGGACTTGGCTAAAACCCTTCTGGAAAATTATGGGTATCGAGTGGTCGATCTGGGGGTGCAGGTGCCTTTGGAAAAGTTTATCGAAACGGCTCGCGCCGAAAAAGCAGATGCCATTGGTATGAGTGCGCTTTTGGTGCAAACCTCCAATCATATGATCACTGTGGCGCGTATGTTGACGGAAGGAAAATTCTCCATTCCCGTTCTTATAGGTGGCGCTCCCGTAAACTTAAGGCACGCGGGGTATGTTGCCATGCAGGGGGGCGATGACACCGCCGCCATTCTCGACAATGTTTTCTATTGCGACAGCGGTATGGATGGGGTCAACACGATGGGGCTTTTGATGGATAAAGAAAAACGACCCGTGTTTCTAAAAGAAAATCAAGAGGCTTTGCTCATCCAATATAAGAAGGCAAAAGGAATGCAGGAGGAGAAGGATCAGCTATTGGAAACATTGCCTAGAAGAAAAGTAGGTTTTCGTCATCATGAAGTGCCTGCCGAAGGTTATGGAATCCAAAAGGTAGAATTTAAATTGCATAAATTATCTTTGGATAGGAAGAGTCTCTATTCTTTGAACTGGAAGTTTGGAAAAAAATCGAGCTGGATTCAAAAGGGAGTCACCATTGACCAGTTACAAAGATTAGAAAAAGAATGGATTGAAAAAGCCGAACAAAATCATTGGATCATCCCCAAAGCTCGATTCGGGCTTTTCCCTGCTCAGGCTGATGGGGATGAAGTGATATTTTATGAATCGGAGAAAAAGGATAAAGAGCTGGGTCGATTGAATTTTGATTTGTGCATTGGAAAGGGCAGGAAGGATAAGTTTTCTGTGGGGCAATATTTTCATTCGGTGGAATCGGGTCAGCTAGATGCAATTGGTCTTCAAATAACCACAGCCGGTGTCGGGGTGGAGGCGGGAGTCAAATCTTTTAAAGAACAAAATGAGAGCGAATCAGCATTGTATTTGCAGGGTTTGAGCGATAGGGTCGCCGAGGATATGGCGGAATATATCCACCAATTGGTACGAACCAGAGCGGGCTATAAAAAAGAAAATCGTGGGCAACGGTACAGCCCTGGTTATCCTGCCTTGACAAACCTGAAAGGCAATCACATTATTTGGAATGCCCTGGGAGCCGAAGATTTAGGGGTGACATTGACGGATGCCAATGAGTTTTTTCCACCCAGTACCACCGCCGCCGTTATTTGTTTCCACAAAGATGCAGGTTATAGCTAATTAGCCTGTATTTTGCCTTCTGAGGGCTAATTCTGGTTTGTCTTTAGTAAATAGTAAAAATTGCCGATAAACTGGGTGTTAAAGGCCAAATAATTGAGTTTTGATAAGGCCATTTGGGCTGGAATAAGCCCTTTGTTATTGGTAGTTTATGTGTTGCATCCGGGTTCTAAATAAAAATTTGTATAAACAGAATCATTTGTTAAACTAATATTGGTATAAACCAGAATTTAAAACAGGGATGTTGCTCCGCATTGAAATGAAATGTGGGCCTCTTTCACATTATAAATCCGCTTTTTAAGGAATGTTGAATCATGTTTAAGCGATTCACGGAGAGAGCGCGTAGAGTTATCATCCTCGCTCGCGAGGAAGCAGAACTTTACCGCCACGAATATTTAGGAACAGAGCACATTTTACAAGGCGTCATCAAAGATGGTGGTGGCATAGCTGTTGCCATTGTGCAAAAAAGCGGAGTTGATTTGACCCAGCTCAAAAAAGAGTTGGAGAAAAGTTTGCCTCGAAGTTCTAATTCGCTAATCATTGGGGATATCCCCTTTACCTCCCGGGCCAAAAAAGTTTTGGAGTTCGCGGTTGAAGAAGCGCGTTCCCTTAACCATAACTACATTGGTACCGAGCATCTGCTCTTAGGTCTTTTGAAAGAAAAAGAGGGCGTTGCCTGTCGAGTTCTGAATAGTTTTGGAATGTTCTTTGATGATGTCCGCGAGAAAATTGTGGAGATGTTCAAAGAGCCCACCGAAGCAAATCGAGAAGTGGGTAAAACCCCGACACTGGATGAGTTCAGTCGCGACCTGACCAAGATGGCGTTGGACGGTAAGCTCGACCCCATCATTGGACGCGCAAAAGAAATTGAACGTGTGATTCAGATACTGAGTCGTCGCACTAAGAATAATCCGGTTCTGATTGGTGAGCCGGGTGTTGGTAAAACGGCGATCGTTGAAGGTTTGGCTCAATTAATTGTTGAGCGGGAGGTTCCTGATACTCTTTTTGACAAGCGAGTGGTGTCTCTTGACCTGGGTTCGTTGATTGCCGGGACGAAATACCGTGGCCAGTTTGAAGCGCGCCTAAAAGGTATTATGAAAGAAATCATGGCAAACGAAAGTGTCATTCTTTTTGTAGATGAGTTGCACACTTTGGTTGGTGCAGGTGCTGCAGAGGGTTCTGTGGATGCATCCAATATGTTGAAGCCCGCACTTTCTCGCGGTGAAATTCAGTGTATCGGAGCGACCACCTTGGAAGAGTACCGAAAATACATTGAAAAAAATGGTGCGCTTGAAAGACGTTTTCAGCCTATCGTGGTAAATCCGCCAACGGTTGATGAAACCATTGAAATCATAAAAGGACTGAAAGTCCCTTATGAACTGCATCATAGAGCCAAAATTTCTGATGAAGCTATCGTTACGGCGGTTCGGTTTGCAGAGCGTTATATTACGGATCGTTTCCTTCCAGACAAGGCTATTGATGTTATCGATGAAGCTGGCTCAAGGGTTCGTCTGCGTGAGATAACTCAATCTCCCGATATGAAGAAAATTCAAAAAGAGATGGATCTGGTTGTTCGCGATAAGAAGGTCTGCATTGAAAATCAGGAATTTGAAAAAGCAGTCGAATTGCGTGACAAGGAAGAAGCTCTCATCGAAAAACTGGAGTCCGTAAAAGAAGAATGGGACAAACAGCGAGATACAAGCGAGCCTTCTATAACAGAAGACGATATTGCCGATGTTGTTTCAAGCATGACAGGAATTCCTCTTTCTCGAATTGAAGAAAAAGAAAGCATTCGCTTGATGAATATGGAAGAAGAGTTGGCGAATAAAGTTGTGGGTCAGGGAGAGGCTATTAAAGTTCTCACCAAAGCCATTCGCCGTTCTCGATCTGGGTTAAAAGATATGAAACGACCTATAGGTTCATTTCTTTTTCTGGGTCCGACAGGTGTTGGAAAGACAGAGTTGGCAAACGTGTTGGCAGAATTCATGTTTGGAAATAGAGACTCTTTGATTCGGTTAGACATGTCGGAATACATGGAGAAATTTAATGTATCCCGTCTGACGGGTGCGCCTCCAGGCTATGTTGGCTATGAAGAGGGCGGCCAGTTAACTGAAAAAGTGCGTCGTAAACCTTACTCGGTTGTTCTTTTTGATGAAATCGAAAAAGCAAACCCAGACATTTATCATCTCTTATTGCAAATCATGGATGATGGCCGCTTGACGGATAGCTATGGCCGGGTTATAGATTTCAAAAATACCGTAATCATTCTCACGTCTAACATCAGTTCAAGGATGCTTGAAAAAGGCACCAGCCTTGGGTTCCATAAAGACGATGACGAATTGAACTACGATAAAATGCAAAAAGAATTGAAGCAGGACCTGAAAAAGACATTTAACCCAGAGTTCCTCAATCGATTGAGTGAGACCGTTGTTTTCCGTCCTCTAGAGTTGGAAAACATTGTTGAAATTTTGGATGTTCAATTGCAGGTGCTGAACGAGCAGCTAATTCAACAGGGGCTTACTTTGGATGTTACTCCTGGAGCCAAACGGTGGATCGCCGAAAAAGGATTTGATGCCAGCTTTGGCGCTCGACCCTTGAAACGGGCAATTCAAAAGCACTTGGAAGATGTTTTGTCCGATGAAATGCTCAAAGGCCGTTTCAAGAATGGAGGGCTCATTGAGGTGAGTCTGCAAGATGACAGTCTGGTGTTTGTAGAGAAGGCAGACGCCGTGAATGTTGGATGATAATTAATTTATACGCTTAAAAAAGCGCCAATGAATAAAAACAAATAAAGTATTAAGTTTCAGGGGGTTACGCCTATGAAGCTTGATACTTTTTTTTGGCTAAAACTCGGGATTCAAATTTATCACTATAACTCATAAAATTTCAGCTAGTTCTGGCAGAATGGCAAAAATTACCCACCCATTTTTCGTCGCCTTTTTGGCGATGATTTTCCTGATGGCTCCCTCGCTTTTACCGGCGCAGGAGGGGGAAGTCATTCAGTCTCTAGCCATTAATGGAAATAAAAGGATTGATGAGTCAACCATCCTTTATTACATCAAATCCAAGCCGGGCACGGTCCTTTCCAAATTACAAATTCGTAAAGATATAGAACAGATTTTCAGCTTAGGGCAATTCAAGGATATTCAGGTGGAAACCCATAATCGCCTTGAAGGTCTTGAGGTGCAGTTTTTTGTTGAAGAGATTCCTTCCATTGGGGATGTGCAAATAATTGGTAATTCAAGATTAGAGACCAATGATATACGCGAAAAAATTGGTTTGCGACGAGGGGCCACTTTTAATGAGCATCTAATTAAAGAAAGCGAAAAAGAAATTCTAAAAGCCTATGAAGAGAAGGGCTACTTTTTTGCAGAAACGCGAATTGAAACTAATAAGGATCAGAACAACCTCATTGATGTTGTGATAAGAATCCGTGAAGGAAAAAAAGTAAAAATAGAAAAAGTTAGATTTTCTGGTAATAAGGCTTTTAAAGACAAAAAGCTTATTGAGCAAATGGAAACCAAGGCAGGAAACTGGTTATCTTTTCTTGATGACTCGGGGGTGTATCAAAAAGATATTTTAAAGCTCGACTTATTTAGAATAGAAGGTTTTTACCAGGACAATGGTTATTTAAGGGTCAAGGTTTTAGAACCCAGGATTGATGTAAATAAAAAAGCTCGCGAAATCCATATTATCATCCCAGTAGAAGAGGGTCCGCAATTCCGAATTAAATCTCTGGTAGTCAAAGGGGATGACACGGTTCCGCACGATGAAATTATTAAAAGCCTTCTTACAAAAAAAGGGGATATCTATAACGTATCGCAGCTTCGTGAGGATATTATAACCGTTACAGATTTGTATTCTGCAAAAGGATATGCTTATGCAGACGTTAACCCCATAACAAAAATTGATGATCAAATCCGCAAGGTTGACCTCTCTATAGATATTGATAAGGGTAAAAAGGTTTATGTAGGAAAAATCAACATGCTGGGAAATATTAAAACCAGGGATAATGTAATCCGGCGTGAATTCAGATTAAAAGAAGGTGAGGTTTTTGATGGTGCAAAGCTAAAGCGAAGTAAGCAAAGAATTAATAATCTGAATTATTTTGAAGATGTAAAAATTGATACGCAAAGAGGGGAAAACCCAGATCTGATAGATATCCTGACTACTGTGACCGAAAAACCTACTGGGTCATTTACCGTAGGGGCGGGTTTTAGCTCAGTAGAAAATCTAATTTTTACAACATCCATTGCTCAGGACAATTTATTCGGAAACGGACATCGGGTAAACCTGACTGCGTCACTATCATCTATTAGGGCAGATTTTAATATTAGCTTAACTGAACCCCGATTATTCGACTCCGAAATTTCTGCCGGAATCGATGCTTTCAATCGTGATGAAGATTTTTTAAGTTTCGATGCGAAGTCCTCTGGAGGAGGCCTTCGTTTGGGAAAAAATATCACCGAATTTGAATCCTTAAGTCTTGGATATAGATTCGAAAATGTTGAAGTAACAGGTGTTTCCGCAGCAGATACTTCTGAATTTCTAAAAAATGAAACCCGAACAACCAGCCGCGTTTCACCGGTCTATTCTTTTGATAGCAGGGACAATTTTTTAAACCCTTCCCAGGGGTGGAGGCATGTGGTAGCATTTGAATTTGCAGGGCTGGGGGGTGCAAAATTTACCCGCTCCTCATATGATATTACTTATTACCACCCCTTGGTCGGAAAACTGGTGGGAGCCGCACACGGAAAAATAAATTTTGCGGAAGGCTATAGCGGAGATACACTTCCTTCCTTTGAAAGGTATTTCATGGGCGGGCCTACTTCCTTAAGGGGTTTTACTATTCAAGATATCGGGCCTAAAGATGCAGATGGCGACCCCTTGGGAGGCAGTAAAGCTCTGCTCTTGAATTTGGAATTGCAGTACCCCTTTACAAAATCGGTTCGAGCTTTTGTTTTTTATGACAGAGGCAATGTATATGGATCGGGGACAGACCAGAGTTCTACCTCAAAAGATTTTGACCTCGGTGAAATGAGAAATAGTGTTGGGGCAGGATTTAGGTTTATCAGTCCTTTTGGCCCGCTTGGCTTTTCCTACGGCGTAAAACTTGACCGCAAATCAGGAGAAGAAACCGGGGAGTTTCATTTTTCTGCAGGCAGCGCATTCTAATTTAATTTAAACCACAAGTTAAGGATTTTGGATTATGCAGGTATTTTCTTTTAAAGCGTACAGAGTTTGTTTTTCAATTTTTTTAATGGGGCTGTTTTTTTTCGGGGCCTTAACAGAGTTCTCATACGCTGCTGATGGCCGGGTTGGTTTTGTAGATATTCAGAAAGCCGTCCTCAATACTAAGGAGTGGAAGAGGGGTTTTGAGTCTTTTAAAAAAGATTTTTCTAAAGAGAAAAAAAAGATTAAAGCGCGTGAAGCTAAAATAAAAAAAATGTTGGAAAATTTGAACAAACAAAGCTTCGTGCTCGACCCTGAATTAAAGAAGAAAAAGGAAGATAAATTTCGCAAAGAAAAAGTAAACTTTGTAAGATATGTGCAAGATCAAAATGCTGAGTTCGGAAAAATTGAAAAGGAAATGACGCAAAAAATTCTTCTCAAAATGATGAAGGTCATTCAAAAAATAGGTAAAGAAAAAAAATTCACCATGATTTTGGAGCAAAAAGTGGTTCTATATCATGACAAGGGTAATGATTTAACAACTTTGGCAACTAAGGCCTACGATCGAAGTAATAAGTAGATCCCATCCAGTATTGCAGCTTTTTGGGCGTGCAAGTCTTATATCAAGCAAAAATTAAAAGTTAAGAGATCGGTTTAAGGGTATATTTGTATGATGGATATAAATGAAATAAAGAAGATCATTCCACATCGATATCCTTTTCTTCTTGTTGATCGCATTATCGAATGTGACTTTGATTCCCGCATTGTGGGAATAAAGAATGTCACAGCCGATGAACCATTTTTCCAGGGGCATTTCCCGGACTTTCCAGTCATGCCGGGTGTTCTGATTATTGAGGCTCTTGCCCAGACAGCTTGCATTCTTGGGTTAAAGATTCTTAAATTGGAGGGGCAAGGCTCGGTTTTTTTTACAGGGATTGATGGGGCTAAATTCCGCAAGCCAGTTGTGCCGGGCGATCAATTGCGTTTGGAGCTGACAAAAATAAAACAGCGTAAGTCTCTTTTTCGATTTGAAGCAAAGGCTTTTGTTGGAGAAGCGTTGGCGACTGAATGTACTATACAGGCTATGATGGGTAAAGAATGATCTGATGGCATTAAATGTTTTAAGGTTTTAATTCGTGTATCAGGTGCTTAACCCAATTTGAAATTCAATTCCTTTCTTAACCTTGACCATTCACTCTAGTGCAATAATTGACCCAGGCGCAGAACTGGGAGCAGATGTTTCGGTTGGACCTTTTTCTATTATTGGTCCGCGTGTAAGGATAGGTAGGGGAACGACCATTGGCTCACATTCATTAATAGAAGCCAATACGATAATTGGGGAAAACTGTAAAATTTTTCACGGCGCTTCAATAGGCGGCGAACCTCAAATTATGAGTTTTGAGGATGTTTCATCATCCGTGGAAATTGGAGATGGAACCGTGGTACGTGAATATGCGACTATTCACCGTTCGATGTTTAATGATGGCGTAACGCGAATTGGAAAAAACTGTTTGCTCATGGCATATTCTCATTTGGGCCATGACTGTGAGCTAGGCGATCAGGTTGTCATTGTAAATGGTACGGGTTTGTCGGGGCATGTAATTGTTGAAGATCAAGCTTTCATTTCTGGTCTGGTAGGGGTACACCAATTTGTTCGAATTGGTAGGAATTCGATGGTAGGTGGAATGGCCGGAGTCAATCAGGATGTATTACCTTTCTCTACAGTGGAAGGAACTCCTGCACGTTTATTGAGTATTAATGCGATAGGATTAAAAAGGGCAAATTTTAAACCAGATGTCCGGGCTGCAATAAAAAAGGCATTTAAAATTTTTGCTCAGCCAGACCTGAATACCAGTCAGTCTATTGAAAAAATTAGATCGGAAGTTGAAATGCATGAAGAAATTAAATACCTTTTGGATTTTATTAAAAACTCCACGAGAGGGGTGACCAAGTAGTGAGTAAGGTTAATGTCGGGGTTATCGGTGTTGGAAGGATGGGGAAATATCACGCGAGTATTCTTTCAGAATTACAAGAAGCAGAACTTGCTGCGGTAGTCGATATTGATTCCAAGGGCCGAAAAGTTATTGAGAAAAATTATGAGACTCAGGGTTTCGATAATTACCAGGATATTTACGGCAAAGTTGAAGCCGCTGTTGTAGCGGTTCCAACAGGACTACATTATCCAATTGCTAAAGATTTGTTGAAGGCGGGTATTCATGTTTTGCTTGAAAAACCTTGCGCCAACAATCTTGATCATGCCAGAGAACTTTTTCAAATTGCTCAAGAAAAGAATTTAACTTTACATATTGGTCATGTGGAGCGTTTCAACGGAGCAGTTCAGGAACTGCATAAGATTGTTGACTCGCCAATTTTTGTAGAGTGCAAGCGGATGGGCCCTTTTACGAATCGGATAAAGGATGATGGCGTTGTTCTTGATATTATGATCCATGATATTGATATCATTTTAAACCTGATTCAATCAAAAGTGGTTAAAACCCATGTGTTGGGTGCCTCGGTTTTTTCGGAAAAAGACGATCTTGTCAATGCGCAACTCGAATTTGAAAATGGATGCATTGCCAATATTATTGCCAGCCGGGCTTCGCAAAACCAAATAAGGACGCTTTCGGTCACCCAAAAAGATTCATTCGTAGTGTTGGATTACACGGACCAGGAAATTTATGTTCATAGAAAATCCTCATCGGAACATCAATTGAGCAAAGATTCTCTTAGGTATAAACAGGAATCATTGGTCGAACGAATATTTGTTCATAAAGATAACCCGCTAAAATTAGAACTAAAACATTTTCTGGATTGTGCTGTAAATGGCAGCCCTAGAAAAGTGGCCATTGATAATGAGCTTTATTCTTTGGAAATTGCTTTGGATATTCTTAGTCAGTTTAAAGGCAATCGCTGAAAACAGGTTCTTACTCTGCAAGATTTTTTTTACGATCTCCCTCAACTATTACCCGCGTTTTTAATATGCCATCCCACCCTATAAAAAAAATCGGATTGATTGCGGGGTCTGGAGAAATTCCGATTTATTTTGCCAGAAAAGCCAGCCAGAATGGAAGTCGACTGATAAGTGTAGGATTTTCGGATGAAATTCAATCTGATCTTTCTCCCTATTCAGAAGAATGTTATTCGTTTGGTGTAGGCCAACCCGGAAAAATTCTCGCTGCTCTTAAAAAACATGGCGTCGATGAGTTGTTAATATTGGGGAAGGTAGATAAGAGCGTAATTTATAAACTTCAATGGCCGGATTTAAAATTCATTCAGTTTTTAAAAAATATTATTACCCATGAAGATAAAGTTTTGCTTTTGGGAGTGATTAATGAACTCGAAAAAGAAGGAATCCGTGTTCTGAGTCAGAAAGATTTTCTTGCAGAAGTTTACCCGCTGGCCGGCGTACTGACTAAACGAAAACCCTCTCAAAAAGAATTGGAAGATATTGAATTCGGGTTGCCCATTGCACGGCAATTGGCCGATATGGAAATTGGCCAAACGTTGGTTGTAAAAAATAAATCGGTGATTGCGGTTGAAGCATTTGAAGGAACGGATAAGGCCATTCAACGGGGTTGCGAACTGGCAAAGGGAAACTGTGTGGTGATCAAAGTAAGCAGAACCAATCAGGATTATCGATACGATAGCCCTGGTGTAGGCCCTCAAACTATTAAAACTTTAATGGCAGGCGGAGCCAATGTTTTGGCTATAGAGGCTGAGCGTGTGATGGCGGTGGAGCAAGATGTGATAGTTAAAATGGCTGATGAAGCCAAGATAACTGTAACCTGTGTTTAGTCTCTTGCGGGCCATGACTAAATTGAGATTATGAAAACAGACGCACCTCATTTTTTAGTTGTAGCCGGTGAAGCTTCGGGAGACTTGCATGGAGCAAAGCTCGTACAGGCCTTATTGGAGATATATCCTCAAGCCCAGTTTACCGGAATGGGGGGCACTCGCATGCAGAAGGCTGGGGTCAAGACTCTTTTCGGTATTGAGCGGATGGGGGCTGTTGGATTGGTAGAAATCTTAGCCGATTTTGGTCATTATTTTGGTGTCTACCGCGCCCTAATGAAAGAAATTGCCTCACGTAAATACACCGCAATAATTCTGATTGACTACCCTACTTTGAATCTCAGGCTCGCGAAACAGGGCCGACGGCACGATTGCCCGGTATATTATTTTATTAGTCCGCAGGTGTGGGCTTGGAGAAGAGGAAGGATAAAAGATATCCGGAAATCGGTAAAAAAAATGTTTGTTATTTTACCGTTTGAGGAGGAGATGTATCGTGAGGAAGGGGTTGATGCAGAGTTTTTAGGTCACCCTTTTATCGATATGGTCCACCCGACTCGAACCCGTGAAGAAAGCTTGGAAAAATATTCCCTCGATCCGGAAAAAAAGATTGTGGGTCTTCTTCCAGGAAGCCGAATGAATGAAGTAAATTCTCTGCTGGATGAAATGTTATTAGCGGCAGAAAAAATAAGGAAAGAGTTGGACACCTGCCAATTCCTACTTCCAATCGCTGACTCTATTGACCCTGATATAATTCAGCAGAAGTTGGGTTCTAATCCCTTAGATATAAAAATTGTTAAGGGCGAAGCTTATGACGTTATGAACACTTGCGATACATTAATTATCGCATCAGGGTCAGCGACTCTGGAAGCAGGCATAATAGGCTGCCCAATGGTGATAATTTATAAACTGAATCAATTAACTTATTGGCTAGCCCTCATCCTTATAAATACTCCTTATTATGGGCTTGTCAATATCGTGGCGAGAGAAGGTGTTGCGCCAGAATTGATTCAGAGTAAGGCAAATGCAGAAAATATTGCTGCTGAATCATTGAAGATTTTGCAGAACGATGAACATTGCAAAGAAGTTCGCGATCGGTTATTGCGTGTTCGTGAAAACCTGGGTAATCCAGGAGTGATGAAGTCCGTTGCAGCAAGCATGGCTGGTTCTCTATCAAAAATAACTTCGCATGAAAAAATTTCTTTTTAATTATGTAATTCCTTATCTTCTATATGGGGTGGTTTACCTATGGTGTGCGACACTTCGTTTGAAGAATCTGAGCAGCGAGGCTGAAGAAAAAATAAAGAACCTGACGGGGCCATATATTCTTACCTTGTGGCATGGAAGAATTTTTTATCTATTTTATTATCTAAGAAATCGCCCGGATTATTATTTATTGATCAGCCCAAGTGCAGACGGAGATCTGCTAGCAAAACTTGCTCATTTGATGGGATATTCAGTGATCCGTGGGTCTACGTTTAAAAAAGCAGTGCCGGCGGCCCGGTCATTGATTCGTGTTTTGCGGGAGGGCCATAGAATTATCATAATTGCAGATGGCTCCCGTGGCCCCCGATGTGTTGCTCAATCCGGCTCGGTACAGTTGGCGGGAATTACTAAACTACCTTTATTTCCAATGACTTTTGGGGCAAAAAATAAGGTGGTTTTGAATACATGGGATCGCTTTATCCTTCCTCTACCCTTTACCTTTTGTAGCATCAATTTTGGCCCTCCTATTCATCTTTCCTCCCGCTCATCTGAGGAACTTGTTGAAGAAAAACGGTTGGAGCTGGAAACCAGCTTGACCCAGCTTGACTCAGAATGTGACAAGTCCTAAAAACGCTTAAAAATGAGCCATTTTTTCAGGCATATTGTTTAAAAATTAGGCAAGGGTTCAGATTTGAATTTATGAGGGGGGTATGGTATAGTTCCTGCGCTTCTTAAACTCCTTTAAATGTATAGGTTTTTAGCCAGACATAAGTTGATGTGCCATCCTTTGGGATTGGCATGAAACTTGAACTATGTAGGACAAACGTTGTTTATTTTAGGGGTTTAATTAAGCGAATCAATCGGGTTTTTGTTTGCAAACCTGAGGGAAAAAGCGTCACCAAGCCCTGATCCATTCTGAACATATTGGCTAGAGGTTACTTATGAAAAAGGTTGAGGCGATTATTAAGCCTTTCAAGCTGGATGAAGTTAAAGACAAGCTCAACGAAATTGGGATAAAAGGTATTACGGTTAGCGAAGTAAAAGGGTTTGGTCGACAGAAAGGTCACACCGAGCTTTATCGGGGGGCAGAATATGTTGTGGATTTTCTTCCAAAGATAAAAATGGAGATCATTGTCAGTGATAGCCAGGTGGAAGATGTGATCAACACCATCATGCAAGCCGCGCAGACCGGAAGAATTGGCGATGGAAAGATTTTTGTTATCGACCTACAGGACACAGTGCGTATTCGCACCGGGGAACGAGGGGAAGACGCAATATAAACTTGAGTCCCTAATTACCTTGATTTAATCCAGGTTAATAAATTATTTGTTTTTGTCCAGCAGCCGTCAGGCGATGCTGAACGTTCGTGTTTTTTTAGTGATTCCTATTTAATTAATTTTTGCAGGAGATACATTAATGACCCCCAAAGAGGCAGTAGATTTTGCCAAACAAAATAATGCTCGAGTCATCGATTTGAAATTTATGGATCTACTGGGTTCGTGGCAGCATTTTTCGGTTCCCACAAGCGAGCTCGAGGTGCACTTATTTGAAGAAGGCTTGGGTTTTGATGGCTCCAGCATACGCGGCTGGCAGGCTATCAATGCCAGTGATATGCTGGTTATTCCAGATGCTGCTACAACGGTTATGGATCCTTTTATGAAACACCCAACCGTTAGCATGATTTGTAATATTGTTGACCCAATCACCAAAGAAAAATACAGCCGCGATCCGCGCAACATTGCGCAGAAAGCAGAAGCGTATCTTAAGTCTACGGGAATTGGAGACACTGCTTATTTTGGACCTGAGGCTGAGTTTTTCATCTTCGATAATATTCAATACGACTCAACGACCAACGAATCTTTTTATTCCATTGACTCCGAAGAGGGAACTTGGAATACAGGTAGTGACGAAGGCCCCAACCTGGGTCATAAACCCCGCCATAAAGAAGGTTATTTTCCAGTAGCTCCGTCCGACACACTTCAGGATATTCGATCTGA
>JABJCF010000225.1 GCA_018665625.1 Nitrospina sp.
CGCGTAAATGTACCCTTTAAAAGTTCACTTTCCAATGATCTGGCGTGGTTTGGGGAGCGAGTGAAAAAACTTAACCTGTTAAGTTTTGTTGTAGATTCGAATATGCGATTTGCCGGGTCTGCATTGATGAGAAAAATGGCCGATACCTTCCAGGGGCGCTATGTGTTTATGGCAGATATTCATCATCAGGAAAAAATTCTGCTTTAAGGAATTAAAATACCTCTATGGCCATATATATATTTGTTTCGACTTCCTCTGATTATCATGTCTTCTCAAAAAATATTACATCAGCAAAAGAATTAGGAATAGAACTTCATACCTCTTATCTTTCACAATTTGATAGTGTTGAAGGAGAGTTGAAAGAAGGCGATATTCTTGTCACTCGAAACCTTGGAGGATTGTCATTTAATAAAGAATCCTTGGAGAAGATGAATCGGGTTTCTCACAAAAAAAACCTTCCTTTTATCTGTCTGCCGGGATACAAGAACGACGATCCGTCGATTTTATCCTTATCCACCGCTCCGGTTCCGGTCTGCCAAAAGTTATTTTCATATTATGAGGCGTGTCACTCCAATCATATTTTGGAATCTCTAAAATATTTGAGTGACCTTTATTGCGGGACTTCCCTGGGTTGGCAAGAACCTGAGCGATTTCCAGAGTTTGGTTTTCTCCCGGGATATGAAAATCTAGACCGTATTAAACAGGCGAGAATCGCCAATAAAAAGATTATCGCTATTCTCCTGTATCGCACGCATTATCTTGCGGATGATATTCAACCGATCCAGCAGTTGATTGAGGAAATTGAAGCGTTAGGTTCTGTGGTGATGCCTTTGTATTGCAGCATGATGAAACAACCTCAGGATGAAATCCATCCCGTCGAAAAATATTTGGTCGATGAAAAAGGCGTTCCTTTTCCTCATGTCATTATTGATTGTTTGTCCTATGCCACTGTAGATGTTTCTACAACTGGGAGTGTGACTGAGGGAGGAAATGATTTAAAAGGATTATTTGCGCGATTAAATATTCCAGTTCTTCATGCTCTTTATTGTTCCGAGTCCGAATCTCAGTGGCGAGAAAATAAAAAAGGCATGAGTCCCAGAGATATGGGAATGAAAGTTGTTTTGCCTGAGTTCGATGGAAAAATTATTGCGCATCCAATAGGGTTTGTTGAGGAAAGTATTTTAAAAGGGCAACCCATCTCCCAGTATCAAGGCAATGAGGAAAGAGTAAAGAGTTTAGTGGGGCTGGCTAATCGATTTGCGGCTTTAGCGCTAAAAGAAAATAAGGATAAAAAGATTTCTATTATATTAACCAATTATCCGACACAAAACGCCCGTATAGGAAATGCTGTGGGATTGGATACTCCCGCATCTTTGATTTGTGTTCTCAAGGAACTTAAGGAGAAAGGTTATACAGTAGATTCGATACCAGAAAATGGGGATGATTTAATCCACTCCCTTATTGATCAGATTTCATACGACACTGAGTTTTTAACAGACGATCAAAAAAGATTAGCTCCTGCTCAAGTTCATCATGATACATATAAAGAATGGCATAGTGAATTTCCTGAAAAAGCTCAGAAAGAGATGCTGAAAGACTGGGGCGAGCCGCCTGGCAACGTATATTTGCATGAAAATAAACTGTACCTGCCTGGAATATTTTTTGGAAATGTTTTTGTGGGCATTCAACCTCCGCGAGGATTTGGCGAAAACCCCGTAGCTATTTACCACAGTCCCGAAATTGTTCCGACACACCATTATCTTGCCTTTTATAGATGGCTAAAAGAAGACTTTAAGGCCGATGCTGTAATTCATTTGGGCAAACACGGTAATCTCGAGTGGCTTCCTGGTAAAGCCGTTGCTCTCTCAGACACTTGTTACCCTGATCTGGCAATAGCCGATCTTCCTTTTTTCTATTATTTCATTATTAATAATCCGGGAGAAGGTTCACAGGCAAAGCGGCGAACTCATTCTGTACTTGTGGATCATATGGTTCCACCCATGACCCGTGCTGATCTTTACGACGACCTTGCGCGTATAGAGCAATTGATTGAAGAGTGGACCTATATTCAAAGTGTCGATCCCGATAAACTTGAGATTGTGCAAAACCAAATTTGGGAACTTTGTGAGTCTACCCATATCAATCATGATTTGGGATTTGAAGAAGCTCCTGAAAATTTTAAGGAATATAGAAAGGCCATAAACGGTTTTCTATGTGAAATCGGAAATACGCAAATTAGAGAAGGGCTGCATATTCTGGGAAAAGTTCCAGAAGGCGATCAGTTGATCAATCTTTTTGTGAGCCTTGCTAGAATCGATACTCCACCCGTAAAAGGGACACAAAGTATTTTTATGGAGTTTTGTGGTATCACCCATACCGGTTATTTCAGCGATCAAAGTCTGCCTCTCGATCATGAGGTACCACAATGCCTATTGGAATTTTATCAAAAACCGGTAACCAGTCGTGGAGACTTATTAAAACTTTTTGATATCCTTTCTTTTGCAGTTTTCGAAAAATGTTTTGATTCTATTTATAGGTCAGAACAAAAATTAGAAGAGAGCATATATAATTTGTTGCAGGTGAAAGTGCCTGGGTTGACTGAGACTGTTTCCTTTATCTTTCAGGAAATTTATCCAAAACTTCAGCAAATGAAAGATGAACTTACGAGTTTGTCTGAAGGATTGAATGGGAAATATATTAAGCCGGGTCCATCCGGGGCACCGACTCGTGGAATGGCTACTATTTTGCCAACGGGAAGAAACTTTTATTCCGTAGACATCCACTCGTTGCCAACCACCACTTCCTGGATAATGGGTAAGAAGCTCGGTGACAGTCTTTTGGAGAGGTATAAAAAAGAATCGCAGTGTTATCCCGAATCAATCGCAATGGTTTTATGGGGTACGTCCAATATGCGTACCAAGGGTGATGACATAGCGCAAATATTATATTTGTTGGGCGTGCGTCCTATCTGGAAGCCAGAAAATAAAAGAGTCATTGGGGTAGAACCCATTCCGCTTGAAGAACTGCAACGGCCTCGAATCGATGTCTGTATTCGCATTAGTGGTTTTTTTCGCGATGCCTTCCAAAATTTGGTTGAATTAATGGATAAAGCTATTCAGTTGGTAGCGGAATTGGATGAACCCGTAGAAATGAATTTTGTTCGCAAACATTATCTGGAATCACAGTCCAAAGAATTATTCCGCATTTTTGGTTCTGCTCCAGGAAGATATGGAACAGGCATTCTGGAGGCGATCAACGCAAAGAACTGGGAGAGCAAACAGGATCTCGCAGATATTTTTATGAATTGGAGCGGGTTTGCCTACACTCAAAACGATTATGGATTGGAGAAAAAGGAAGAGTTTAAAAAACAACTTTCTCAAATGGATATTGTCAGTCAAAACCAAGACAACAGAGAGCACGATATTTTCGATTCCGATGATTATCTGCAGTTCCACGGTGGTTTGATCAATGCTGTAAATCAGATCAAAATAGGACAAGGGAAACAGAAAGTAAAAGAGTATTTTGGAGATTCCTCGAATCCAACTGCGGTTAAAATAAAAAGCTTAAAAGAGGAAGTGAAACAAGTCTATCGCGCCCGGGTTGTGAATCCAAAATGGATTGATGCCATGAAACTGCATGGTTATAAAGGCGGACTTGAAATGGCTGCAACGGTCGACTATATGTTCGGCTACGATGCAACCACAGACGCCATTGAAGACCATATGTATGAAGGTGTGACAGAAAAATATTTATTGGATGAGGACACACAAAAATTTTTAAAAGAAAAAAACCCCTGGGCCATTCGAGCTATGGGCGAAAGACTTATGGAAGCTGCTAATCGAGGCCTCTGGCAGAACCCGGATCAGGATCAGTTAATGGAAATTGAATCTCTCGTTGCATCCATAGAAGGGGATATTGAAGAGAATCTTTAACCAGGTTTTGACAAAATTCATTATTATTTTCAGGAACACGAAAAAAATTGCAAAACAAATCTAAATCCCCTCCCGGCTTAATCATAGCTGGGACACATAGCTCCGTTGGAAAGTCGTCTTTGGCAATTGGGCTTATGCATCTTTTAAAAAGAAAGGGATATAAAGTCCAACCCTTTAAAGTGGGCCCAGACTATATAGACCCCGGCCACCATTTTCGCGCTTGTGGAACCCCCAGCTATAACCTCGATACGGCTATGACCACACCCAGATACACCAAGGCACTTTATACCGATGCGATGTATAAAAAGGATTTTGCGGTGGTCGAAGGGGTTATGGGGTTATTTGATGGAGCCTCGCCAAAATTGGATAAAGGTTCTACAGCACAAATTGCCAAACTGCTCGACCTTCCCATTATTTTGGTTTTTGATGCAAGATCTCTTGCCAGATCAGCTGCGGCTCTTGTTAAAGGTTACCTCAGTATGGATAAAAAACTGCGGTTTCTGGGGGTTATTGCAAACAATGTGAACAGTTTAAAACATGAAAAATATTTGAAGGATGCCATTGAGCATTACACTTCCGCAAAGTTACTTGCATGTCTTCCTTATAAACCAGACTTGAAAATTCCGAGCCGGCACCTGGGTCTCATTCAGGGGATTGAGGAGAAGGATAATATTTATAAAAATTGGGCAGACCAAATTGAAACTCATCTTGATTTAGGCAAGTTAAAGAAGGTGTTGAGTATTAAAAATTCAAGTACTGCTAGCATAAAAATGCCATTAAGATGGAAATCATCCAAAAACCAAAAACGTTTTACGGTGGGGATTGCAAAAGATAAGGCGTTTCAATTTTTTTATCAGGATACTCTGGAACTTTTTGAGCATCATGGGGGGAAGATTATATATTTTTCACCTCTAAAAGATAAAAACCTTCCCGATGCTGATTGGCTTTACTTTCCCGGCGGCTACCCTGAGTTAAATGCTAAAGCCTTAAGCAAAAATCAATC
>JABJCF010000226.1 GCA_018665625.1 Nitrospina sp.
ATTTTGGTCATTATTATGATTATTTTCGGGGCGGGCAAGCTTCCTGAGATAGGTAGTGCCTTTGGAAACAGCATCCGAAACTTTAAGAAATCGATGAAGGATGCAGAGCAAGAAAATGAAGAGTTGCCTGAAGGCTCTACTGCAGAAACAGCAATCACAGAAGGTGAATCTGCTGAAGGTGGCTCTACTGAAGGTGACTCTGCTGAGGACACCCCTCCTGCCGAAAATCCTGTTGCCTCTACAACAGAAACGGAACAGAAATAATCCGATTCTGACCGCCTTTTTGCTTTTTCCGAGAATATTTTCTCGGAAAAGTTTCTGGCAACGTCTTCAAATTGAATCGCTTTACTATTTCAGGCATCTTAATTATTAAGGTGGGCGAAAAGCAATTGACGGCGGTTGGAGAGACATGCGCCCTTTCCTATAATTTAAAGCCGAATTGCTGTTTATGTCTTTTTCTCAGCCCAAAGAAGATAAAGAGATCGAAGAGGCTCTGGTTCGTAAGTTCCAGGGAGGAGATCTTGAGGCTTACGACAAGATAGCTGAAATTTATCAAAAAAAGATTTATGGGCTGAGCTTCAATTTGACGCGCAACCAAATGGATGCACAGGATGTGACTCAGGAGGTGCTCCTGACTCTTTTCCGCAAGATCCATATGTTTCAGGGCAAATCGGCATTTTCGAGCTGGGTTTACCGAATAACGCTCAACGCCAGCTATATGAAGCTGCGTAGCAAGAAAAAAGAACCGAACGTATCTATTGATGAGTTGATGCCATCGTACAATGGTGCGGGGTTTCAACAAGAAAAAATTCAGGACTGGTCAGAAAATACGGAATCGTTAATGTTTACCAACGAAACCCGTGACATTATTAACAAAGCCGTTGACCTCCTTCCTGAAAAAGAAAAAGTAGTTTTTCTATTGCGTGATGTAGAAGGACTTTCCACTGAAAAAACAGGGGAAATTCTCGACTTAACCGTTCCAGCCGTTAAATCGAGACTGCATCGCGCGAGATTGTTTTTAAGAAAAAAACTTTCAAATTACTTTGAAGAATTTTCATCGCGGAAGGCGGAAAAATGATTTGTTGTAAAGAGTGTCTCGACCTACTCTATGATTACCTCGAAGGGGAACTGGATCAAGAAACAACGGAGTCTCTTGATGAGCATTTTGAAGACTGCCCTCCCTGCATTTCATTTTTGAATACCTATAAATCGACAACAACGCTCTGCCGGGACACCCTGAATCAGGTCGAAATTCCCGAGGCGATAAGAGATAACCTACTTAAAGTCATTAAAGAGCAAAAAGAAAAAAATTAGCTTTTCAAGATCAGGTTGTCGATTTAAGCTCAACAACTCAATAAACCCATCATTAGACAAACTTTTAAGGTTCCGTTATAATTTTTTAAGGAATCATTAATCCGATTTGCCATCATTTATCTGTTAATATATAAGTATCTGTTATTGATCACACACTTTCCTGAGGCTAAGGGACATGGTTGAAATGAAAGTTGAGGGGCTGACTTTAGACCCACTCACTAACATGCCCATCATTATTTTAAAAGATTCAACGGGCGCGAAAGCATTGCCCATCTGGGTCGGTTATTTTGAGGCCAATGCCATTGCCCTGGAAATAGAAAATATTTCTACGCCACGTCCCATGACCCATGACCTGCTTAAAAACCTGATTCAGAATATGAAAGCAAAAGTGAACCATATTCTGGTTAATGAATTAAAAGATAATACTTTTTATGCGGTAATTTCTGTGGTTTGCGGAGACATAACCCTCTCCATCGATTCCCGTCCTTCCGATGCTATTGCACTGGCATTGAGGACCAAGTCACCTATATTTGTAGAAGAAAAAGTAATCGAAGCTGCTAAAAGTCTGGATCTCCCTGATCCTGAAAAAACCAATACGGATGATGAAAAACAGTGGCAAGACTGGCTCAATAAAATTAAGCCGGAAGATTTTGGCAAGCTGTAAGTTTTCATTTATTCATGCAAGTCTGATAGTATTCCCCCCTAAATATTTTAATAAGTCGTCAGTGCATCAAAAAGGTTGGCCGCTTGGCCAGAACGGTTTGGATATCAGGTTGAACTTGTGAAAAAAGTCGGAATATTCTGCAAACAAAAACCCAATGTTGACCCAAAAATTGTCAGCGAACTTGCCCTATGGTTAGAAGGTAGAAACTGTACGGTTTGTCTGGAACCGGATACTGCTGAATTAATTGGTAAAGAATCTTCCACCTCCAAAGAAGATGTTGCTTCCGGCTCTGATCTAGTAATTGTATTAGGTGGAGATGGAACCTTGCTCAATGTCGCCGGCATTGTTCACCCGCATGAAGTTCCAATTTTGGGTGTCAATCTGGGAAGTCTTGGATTTTTAACCGAAACCACACTTGAAGATCTTTACCCAACTTTGGATCAGGTGTTGGATGGAAAGTTCGAAATCGAAAACCGCATGCTTTTAAATGCGGGAGTATGGCGCGATGGAAAAAAAGTTGCAGACTTCAATGTGCTCAACGATATCGTCATAAATAAAGGTGCGCCGGCAAGAATCGTTAATCTTGAGGTTTTTGTCGACAATCAATATATGACTTCCTATAGGGCAGATGGGCTCATCATCGCTTCTCCAACAGGCTCGACTGCGTACTCTTTATCAGCCGGGGGACCCATTATCCACCCCAGCATGCGGGCTTTAGTTCTAAGTCCAATTTGCCCCTTTGCGCTGACCAACAGACCTATAGTGATACCCGATTCTTCAACAATTAAAGTTCAGCTTACAACACGCAATGAAGACGAAGATGTGAGAATCACACTGGATGGTCAAACAGGCTATTCCATGAAATCAGGGGATATACTGGAAGCAAAAAAAGCAGAAATCCCAGTAAAGCTTGTTCAAACTCCGGGGAAAAACTATTACCAGCTGTTGAGAAAAAAATTACATTGGGGCGGAACAGCAGAAAATAACCCCTAATCTTATCGCCGAGCACTGCGAACATGAATCAAAATATAATTGCATGCGGACAGAAGGTGGATATTGGTACGCCGGTCGTTTTATGGACAGACAAAAAGGGATTCGAGTGTCCCAATAAACGTGGCCGCCAAACCTGCACCCAGCACGATCCCTCTCTAAATGATGCTCCCAGCCAAAAAAACAATAACTATAAAATTAAAAATCCGCAACCAGCATATAAAGAGCTGACCAAAAACGTACACCAGTTCGTCCTTCATTATGATGTTTGCTACACTTCATTTCACTGCCATCAACTGATGACGGAAAGTCCGTTTAAAGGAAGCCATTTTTATCTGGATCTGGACGGCACTCTTTTCCAAACCTGCGACTTATATTGGAAGACCAACACAGCTCCTGCGGATGATAAAAAAGGCAACGAAAGAGCGGTGCATGTAGAAATCTCCAATTTGTCATGGGAGGCGTTGGCCAAACAGTCCGAATATTTTCCCTCCAAAAAAGACAAGTATAAGAAAACCAGGAAGGGTTGGAAGCTGGATATCCCCGATGAATACAAAACTAAAACTACGAATGTTCCTTTTACAGCAATGCCATCTCGAACATTTGGGGATAGAGGTTACTTCAGCAAAAAAATTAATGGGAAAATTGTCAGGATGTGGGACTTCACAGAAGAACAATATCAAACACTAATAAAGCTTAGTTTTGGTTTGAACAAACTATTGCCCGGAATCAAATTAAAAGTTCCCACAGACAAGGAAAGCGGGCGGCATCCTCTCGATCGGTTAAAAAATTTTTCGCGGTTTTCTGGAATTTTGGGACACAGCCATGTCCAAAATGGTTCAACCGGTCTTGAGTGCAAATACGATCCAGGATCGGCCTTTGACTGGTCGCGCCTTCATCATGCTTTCAAAAATAAGAAGCACTAAAAATATGGACTGATGAATTTCCTGCATATAAGAAATTTGGGTTGACCTTTTTGCCCGTTTAGGGGAAGCTGGGGCCACGCACAATAACTTAATTTATGATCCTAAAATGAACCGACTTTTTTTCAGTTTTCTATTTATATTAATTGGAATCGGACTCTCCTCCCAAGTTGCGGCAGAGACTTGGTATGTGAAAAAATCTTCAACCAAGCTGCAAGCTGAAGCCAAAGCAAGATCCAAAGTATTGGGCAAGCTAAATAAAGGAACGCCCGTTGATGTTCTGAAAAAATCCGGGAAATTTTATAAAGTCTCCGCAGGCGGTGAAACAGGATGGATATTCAGATTCAAATTAACCAAAAAAGCACCTTCAGGTGGTGGTGGTGACGGTGATGTTTTAGGAGCGTTGGGCGGACAACAACAAATCGCCGCTCGCGAATCTGCATATGGTTCCAGCATTCGCGGACTCAGCCCTGTATCAGAAGAACACGCCATTAAAAAAGGTGCCTCGCCCGCCAGCATTGAATCGGTAAAGGTAATGGAACGCTATAAGGTTGATGACGAGGCCTTGGACAAGTTTCTTGAAGAAGGTCGACTGGGAGCCTACGCGGATTAATTATGAAAACTAAAACTTCTTTTTTTATCTTATGTTTGTTAGGCCTTCTTGCATGGGCTTTGCCTTCTTACTCGTTCAATTTTGGAGATGTTCTAAAAGAAGTCGAAAAGTCCACACGTCCACCTAAAAAAGCTGAACCTGAAAAAGAACCCGAACCTGCGAAGCCGCAGACTCAAAATTCCCAACAAAAAAGTGGTGGGGGCGGTTTGATAGGCCTGGGCGACTCGTTAGGAATTTTTGATAAGAAAACATCCAAAATTTTACAGCAAAGCGTGAGCACTCTGAAAGCTCTGCAACCCATCGGCTATGAAGAAGAAAAAGCTATAGGGGGGCGCTTGGCTGTTGAAGTGTTCAATCGCTATGGGGGTGCTTACGAAGACCCTGAACTATTGCGCTATGTCAATTTGGTGGGTCAGGCGGTGGCCGATGTTTCCAACCGACCCGATATCGATTACCATTTCGCGATTTTAAACACCGAATATCCCAATGCGTTTGCCACCCCTGGGGGTTATGTGTTTGTCAGCATTGGCTTGTTAAAGATGATTGAAAATGAAGCTCAACTCGCCGGAGTATTGGCTCACGAAGTAGCCCACATCACTCGCAAACATGCACTTCAAACCTTGGAGCGGAGTCGCAGCCTGCAAGGTGTCAGCTCATTGACTTTAACGGTGATGGACAAAGACCCGGGACTGTTCGATAAACTGATCGATGAAGTTTCAAACACATTATTCACCAAAGGTCTGGACAAGAACCTGGAGTTTGAAGCGGATAAGTATGGAAGAGAATTCGCGTATCGAACCGGATATTATCCGGGTGCACTAAAACGGTTCATCCAGAAATTAGGAACCAGCAAACAAAATCAGGGTTCCATTTTTAGCAGCACCCACCCGACCTCCCGGGAAAGATACAGCCTCCTCAACAAATCTGCATCCCGCTACAAGAAAGCATCTCTCTACCCAACACTGGGGAAAAGATTTAAAGTAGCTATCAAAAGGTAATTTCAAAATGGCAAGAAACTCTATCTTTCGGGATGAACTTCCGGGTGAGAAGAAAAG
>JABJCF010000227.1 GCA_018665625.1 Nitrospina sp.
ATTGCTCCTACCAACAATTTGACAGGGATTATTTCTTACTGGAACCCACTATGAACGTGTCCTTTGAGGAAATTCTTGAAAAAAGCACAGAAGTTTAATGGTTCCGCCGGCTATCCGACGGAAACCCTCACCCCGTTCTGTGTATTTCCAGGGACGGGCAACTGCTTTATTTCAATGATGCAAGTCTCCCGCTACTAAAGTTATCGAATGCCAACCCCACTCAACCTCTTTCACCTGAATGAAAAAAACTAGCTCGTGAGGGATTTGATCACCATGAGAACAGGACGGTTGAATTAGAATTTTCTGAGCATTTTTTTCCATCACCATTTCCCCAGTTGTCAAACAGAACTACGTAAATGTTTACGGGTTTGACATTACAGATAGGAAGATCGCAGAAAATCACCTTCTAGACAATAACAATATATTGGGAGGTCTTGTAGCGGGAAAACCTTTTCAAGAAAACCTCAACGGCTTAACCCAACAAGCCGAGAAACACAGTGCCGGGATGATGAGTGCCATCCTCATTCTGGATAAATCAAAAAAAATCTTCGCTATGGTTCCGCAACCCAACCTACCTGCCTAATACTTAAAAAAACAGACCCGGTTCTCCTAGGCCCCAAGGAAGGTTATTGCGGAACAGCCGCATTCTTAAAGCGAATGATTATAACGGAAGATATTTCTCTCGATCCTCGATGGGAAAAACACAGGGAAGTGGCTCTCTCACATGGGCTAAGAGCCTGTTGGTCCGCACCTATTTTTGATGTTGCGGGAGAAGTTCTGGGTGCCTTCGCCAGTTATTATACCCGACCTCAGAGACCTAGCCTGGCATAAAAGCAACTTATCAAGACTTCTGCAAATTTTGCAGCTTTGGCTATACAAAATCATAATGTGCAGAAAGATTTAAAAAATTATGCTGAGGAACTGGAGAGAAGCAATAACGACTTAAAGGACTTTGCTCATATCGCCTCACATGATCTACAAGAACACTTGAGGAAAATATCTATTTTCAGTGATCGTCTTAAGAATGCCAGAAGCCTCTTAAGCGATCAACATTTGAACGACCTTTCAAGTATGGGAAGAGCCGCCCAGCGCATGCAAGCACTCATTGAAGACCTGCTTCAACTTTCCCAAGTCACCCCCAAAGGACGACCGTTCCAAAAAGTGGACCTGAAAGAAATTGCCTCTGAGGTCATAGAAGATCTTGAAGCACGCATTATTGAAACTCAAGGGAATGTCAAACTGGGTTTCCTGCCGACTGTTGATGCTGATCCTTTTCAAATACGTCTACTATTGCAAAACCTGATTGGAAACGCCTTGAAATACCACAAAGTAGGCTTGCCTCCCGCTGTCTATTTGAGTAGCTAGCCTAATGAAAGTGGGGGCTGGGGTATTTCTGTGCGGGATAACGGAATCGGGCTGGATGAAAAATTCTCAGAAAGGATTTTCATCCCCCTTGAAAGACTACATGGAAGATCATCTTACGAGGGAACAGGGATTGGTCTGGCTATCTGCAAGAAGATTGCATCACGGGCGGCAGCATAACCATAAAAATCCAACTGGGCGAAGGCAGCAAATTCACCGTCACTCTGCCCAAGGGGCAACCTGATGCTTCTTAAGTTTTCACAAAGCGATTAATTTTACTTTTTGACAATTTTTGCCCAAGTATCGCGAAGCGTTACAGTCCGATTAAAAACCGGAGCTCCAGGACTAGAACTTTTATTATCCACGCAAAAATAACCCAGTCGTAAAAACTGGAACCGGTCTCCCCCCACCGCATTTTTTAAGAATGGTTCTATGAATCCGTCCTGAACAATCTCCAGGGAATTGGGATTCACACCCGCCCCTAACTCACGGAATTCTTTTTCGTCTGCGGGGTTTTCATTGAGAAAGAGGTGATTGTACAACCTCACTTCAGCAGGCTGGGCATGAGCCACAGAGAGCCAATGCAGAGTGCCTTTCACCTTCCGACCGTCCATGGAAGAGCCGCTTTTTGATTCTGGGTCATAAGTACAACGTAGCT
The DNA here is from genome assembly GCA_018665625.1 of Nitrospina sp. The sequence goes on from JABJCF010000227.1 coordinate 2,021, forward strand.
CTACCACTTCTCCCGTATTTTCATCCTTAATCACCTGTTCACATTTGATAATGTAAGCGTGCTTCAATCGCACCTCTCTGCCTGGAGCAA
>JABJCF010000228.1 GCA_018665625.1 Nitrospina sp.
CAAAGACAGAGACATTTGGTGCCATTCTGAATTTAGTATTTTTAATAGTGTTTATTTTTTTTGATTATGGGATTTATGCTGTTCTTTACGCTTATATTATTTCTATGAGCTTAACGAGTGTGATTTATTTAGTTTTGGCGAGAAATCAATATTTAGGGCAGGTAAAGAAACCTGAATTGGATGACATAGGACATTTAGCGTTGGTGTCTTATGGGATAGGTTTTTTTGGTTTTGGTTTGATGACACAAAGCGATGTCCTGCTGATGAATTTTTTTAAAGTGGGTCGTGCAGATATTGGTTTGTACTATCTTGCAACAGGCCTTGGAACGGCAATGGCGTTCCTTCTTTCAGGAGTGGCTCCTATGGCACTTTCACTTTTTTCTGAGACCTATGCAAAAGATGGAATAAAGAGCTTAGCAAACCTCTATTCCCAAATTATTGGATTTGCAGCTTATTTGACAATACCCGTTTATGTTTTTTGTATCCTGAACGCATCTCCATTGATTGATTTTATTTATGGCAATACCTTTTTAGAAGGAACGAAAGCTTTGGCAGTTTATGCTGCCTTTGCAGGAATTCAAACAGCACTGGGCATAAACTTCACCGTATCTACCTTGTATGTAATCCGTCGGCGAGATGTGGCAATGCGCTCTACTGTTGAAAGCAGTATTTTAAATATAGCTTTGAACCTGATTCTGATTCCTGCTTTTGGGATGATGGGTGCAATAATGGCGACTGGGTTTTCTATGGTTTACATGATCCTGCGGCAGTTGAAAGCTATTTCTTCTGAAATGCAAATTTCACCGATTTTTTCAATCATAGGGCAGTGTTTTTTATTTTGTCTGATAGCTTCAGTACCCCCCTTAATTTTATCCGGTCTAGATAAGGGGCATTTGATGATTAATTTGCCAGTATATTTGATTGCTCTCGTTGTGCTTCTAATTTTTGTCAAACCATTTAGCGAAGAGCAGCGTCAATTTGTCATTTATATTTATCCAAAGTTAGATAATTGGTCCAAATGGTTTTTTCGAACTCCTGAGAATTGACTTAATTTATGGCAGCCATCGAATACCAGAATCATACCTGCCGAATTTGTAGTTTTTCCGGTGATAGTCCGGTTTATACAGTTCGTGAAATGATGTATGGATTGAGAGATGAGTTTGACTATTTTCAGTGTGCAGAATGCCAGTGTTTGCAGATAGCAGAATTTCCGACAGACATTTCTCGTTATTATCAGCAGGATTATTACAGTCTTTCGCATAGTCCGGAAACGTTATATTCGAATATTTTTGAGATTTGGGCGAGAAGAAACAGGGATCGCTATGCTGTTTTAAAGCAAGGAATTTTTGGCAGATTGATAAATATATTTCACCCGGCGGAGCCGAATATGGCATGTCTGTCACATACAAATTTAAACCTTAATAGTCGAATCGTTGATGTAGGTTGTGGAACAGGTTTCCTGCTTTATTTTCTAAAAGAAGCTGGGTTTGAAAATGTGCTGGGTATAGAACCCTATATCAAGAAGGACATGAATTATCGAAACGGTCTGACCATTAGAAAATCTCAAGTACATGAGATGAATGAAGAACAGGATCTGTTCATGTTTCACCATTCTTTTGAACACTTACCCAATCCAACAGAAACGCTTGAGACTGTTTATCGATTATTGCCTTCAGACGGGATGTGCATGCTTAGAATTCCTCTGGTCTCTTCAGAGGCCTGGGAGAGATATAGAACGGATTGGGTGCAACTGGATGCGCCAAGACATTTCTTTTTATATTCCCATAATAGCTTGAATATGCTAGCCGAAAAAACCAAGTTCAAAATAAGTGAAATTGTTTATGATTCGGATGAGTTTCAATTTTGGGGAAGCCAGCAATACTTAAAAGGGATTCCCTTGATGGCAGAAAACTCGTATGGGAGGAATCCTGCCAAATCTATTTTTTCTCAAGAAGAAATAAAAAATTTCAAGGAAACGGCTCGGAAGCTTAACTCCTCCTCTCGAGGGGATCAAGCCGTTGTCTTTTTGGTAAAAAATTAACGAGACGGATTAACTATACCGTTTAGAGGGTTTAAATTAAGAGATAATTATTATGGATCAAGGTTTGAAATTTTGTGGAAAAATTTTGGGTCCCGAGCACCCTGCGTTTCTTGTCGCAGAAATTGGTTTCAACCACAACGGCGATCTAGAGTTGGCAAAAAGCATGATCGAATCGGCTGCGGAAAACGGAGCGGATGCTGTGAAACTGCAAACTTTTGTAGCTAGCGAAATGATTTCAAATACCCTGATGGCAGATGACCCGGACCATCCAGGAAATGAAATTCCCTTTTATGAGTTTTTCAAGCGTTATGAGCTTTCCCGTCATGACTATAAAGTTCTTATCGCTCACGCCCAAACTTTGAACATTCCGTTTTTTTCTACTCCATTTGATGATGTGTCCCTAGACATGCTGGTGGAACTGGGTGTTCCCGCGTTGAAAATTGCGTCACCGGACCTTACCTATACTCCGTTTTTGGAAAAGGTCGCAGAAACTGGTTTGCCGGTGGTGCTTTCTACAGGGATGGGAAGTGATGAGGAAATTGGCGAGGCTTTGCAGGCACTGAGCAAAGCGAATTCTGTAACTCTTCTTCACTGTGTGTCGCATTATCCTTCCCGATATGAGG
>JABJCF010000229.1 GCA_018665625.1 Nitrospina sp.
AAGCTGTTCCCTTTAACAAAAGGGGAACCGACTTCTATTTTTATTCATGAATGATATTGGTGAATTTACATTACTTGTAGCTCTGGCAACCGCTATTTATGGCTGTGTTGCCTATGTCATGTCTGCACGTGGCAACCGGATAGACCTTTACCTAAGTGCGGATAAGACCCCGCTAATCGTCTGGGGTTGTGTGATGATCTCTTCCATTTGTTTGTGGAGAGCATTTCTCACCAATGACTTCAGTCTCCAATATGTATGGGCTTATTCTAATATCGAACTAGACACATTTTACAAAATTGCGTCTTTTTGGGGTGGGCAAAAAGGGTCCCTTTTATTTTGGACGTTGCTTCTCACCACTTATACGGTTGTAGTTCATTTTCAGAATCGTAAAAAAAATCTACGCGTTGTTCCATATGCGATGGCGGTGTTATTTACCATTATTATCTTTTTCTTATTCCTGGTAAATTTTTCTACGAACCCCTTTGAGCGCATCCCTTTACCGCCTGCAGATGGTCGAGGTTTGAATCCACTCCTTCAAAATTACTGGATGGTAATTCACCCGCCGACTTTATACCTGGGTTATGTTGGGTTCACCGTTCCATTCGCTTTTGCTGTGGCTGCATTGATCAGTAAGAACCTGGATGACGGTTGGATTAGGTTGACAAGAAAATGGACGCTGATTTCATGGTTTTTTCTTTGTATGGGAAATTTGTTCGGTGCCTCTTGGGCTTATGTAGAGCTGGGTTGGGGCGGGTACTGGGCTTGGGACCCTGTGGAAAATGCAGCCTTCATGCCGCTATTGATTGCCACCGCTTTTTTACATTCTGTAATGATTCAAGAAAAAAAGGACATGATGAAAGTCTGGAACATGTCTTTGATTCTCTTAACTTTTGTGATGACAATTTTTGGAACGTTCATCACGCGTAGCGGCCTTATTCAGTCTGTTCACACATTTGATGAAGCCACATTAGGATATTATTTTCTGGCATTTCTATTTGTAATCCTTTTTTCTTGTATGGCTTTAATTATCGCTCGCCTTCCCTTATTAAAAAGTGAGAATCAGCTAGATTCCTTTTTGTCGCGGGAAAGTAGTTTTTTGTTTAATAATTTATTATTGCTGGGAATTGCGTTTGCAACATTTTGGGGAACCATTTTCCCGATTATTTCCGAAGCGGTTCGGGGGATAAAAATTACTGTAGGTCCGCCTTTTTATAATCAGGTGAACGTGCCGATCGGCCTTGCACTTTTAGCGCTTGTCGGTATTGGTCCGGTCATAGCCTGGCGCAGGGCCACCCTGTCGAATTTGAAAAAGAATTTTTTCAAGCCTTTGGCAGCGGCATTCATTGCGGCAGTGGCATTGGCCCCTGTCATTCCCCTGGGAAGCCGGGTTGAGAATTACACTTATGTGACCTTCGTTCTCTGTGTTTTTGTGACGGCTTGTATTCTTATTGAGTTTTTTAAGGGAACGGCTGCAAGAATGGGATTGCATGAAGAGTCAATGTTTGGAGCATTAGCGACTGTTACCTGGCGTAATAAAAGACGATACGGGGGATATATTGTTCATATAGGTATTGTCCTTATATTTGCGGGCATTGCAGGATCGCAAGCTTATGGAACTCATATAGAAAAGCATCTCAAAACCGGGGAGACTTTTAAAATAAGAGGCTATGACATCACCTATGAAAAGCTGGTGGCAATAGAAGCGACCAGTGTTAAAACCCGGGTCATTGCCCAGCTTCAAGTCGAAAGAAATGGCAAACATTATTGGACTGCGCGTCCGGAAAAAGAATTTTATAAGGGACAGAATCAGCCTGTATCTGAGGTAGATGTGCTTTCAACCTGGAAGGAAGATTTATACATGATCCTTGCTGATTTTAGAGATGACGAATCGGCTACTATAAAAGTTTATGTGAACCCCATGGTGAGCTGGATGTGGACAGGCGGCTGGGTCATTGCATTTGGTACGATGATTTCCATGTGGCCTGATCGACTTGAGCAGAGACGCCGTTTGGAGCGTTTTCGAAGGGAAGAATCTCTGTTTCCTTCTCCGGCGCAGGAGTGAAAAAATGCATTTATTGAAATTTACCTTTAGCATTTTTGTTGCAACATGGTTTGTTGTGAGTGCTCCTGCAATATCGCAAGCAGGTTCACTCTTGCAAAACTTGGAAAACGCATTGATGTGCAAATGCGATGATAAATGTGGGAAGGTGTTAATTAATTGTACCTGTTCGACCTCAGATAAAACCCGGGCAAAGTTTACTAAACTGCTTGACTCGGGTCTTACCGTTGATCAAATCATTAAATCTCAGGTGGATGAATATGGGGAAACAATTTTGTCGGCTCCGACAAAATTTGGTTTCAATCTTACCGCCTGGGTAATGCCCTTTGTTGCGTTGATTGCAGGGGGAGTGGGAGTCCGAAAAATTATTAATTCCTGGATTGGCAAAAAACAAGAGCCAGGCTCCCAAGAAAAACCTGAAGAAAAATCTGCAACACCAGGAAAATATTCCAAACGATTGCAGGATGAATTAGACGGGATCGAGTTATAGGAATGGGATTTGTCCACTTCGTAGAGCTGCTTTTCGTGGTAGTCATTTTGCTTGTTGTAGGGATTCCTCTGTTTGGAAAGCTGCAATTTAAAAAGCTGGTAGAAGTCGTCGACCCTGACAGTGATGAATTTAAGCACCTTTTAGTGCGGAAAGAGGAGACCCTTATTTCAATTAAGGAGCTTGAGTTTGACCTGAATACGGAAAAGATTTCGGAATCAGATTATCAGGAACTTCGAAAAAAACTTGAAGCAGAAGCCAATGAATTAATCGAGCGGTTGGATCAATTGGAGAAAGCTCGAAAAAAAAATAAGTCCGCCAAATCCCGATGATTTTCTCCCCCCCAGGCATGTCCAATGGAATCCGATGAAAACGCAATGGAAGTTCGACAACTACGAAAATCCTTTGGTGTTTTAAAGGCTGTCGATGGCATTGATTTCGAATTGAAACAGGGAGAATTCCTGACCGTATTTGGTCCCAATGGCGCTGGAAAAACCACTTTGATAAAAATTCTTTCGGGATTGACCCAGCCCACTTCCGGGACAGCAAAAATAGCCGGTTTCGATGTCACTGAAGGCAATGTTGAGATGCGGAAAGAGATAGGAGTCATCTCACATGCTACTGCACTGTATGCCGACCTAACTCCTTTGGAAAACTTGATGTTTTTCGCCCGGATGCACGGCCTCAGCCAACCTGAAGAAAAGGCCTTGAAAGTCATTGGTGAGGTAGGGTTAAGCCAGAGGAGAAACGATCGGGTTAGAACTTTTTCCCGAGGTATGTTGCAACGACTTTCTATTGCCCGTGCAGTTCTTCACGACCCAGCTATTTTGTTTCTGGATGAGCCTTTTACAGGCTTAGACCTTCACGCCACTAATGTTCTTAAAGAGCACCTGCAGAGATTGCATGACCGCCGCCGCACAATTCTAATGACCACTCACGATATTTCTTGTGGGTTAGAAATGTGCGACAAGGTTGCCTTGCAAGTGCAGGGGAAGTTTGCGTTTCTTAAAAATATTGCTGATGTTGATAGAGATCAGTTTGAGTCGATGTATTTTGATGCTGTTCGCGATAACCAGTATGCGATGGAAATAGGCCTTTGAGGGTGAACAGGTACATATAAAAACTCTATTATGAATTTATATTTAAATCAAATTGCGGCGATCGTGTGGAAAGACTTTGTCACTGAGTTGAAGACTCGGGAACTGCTCAGCGCCATGTTTATTTTTGCATTATTGGTGATTTTAATTTTTATCTTTTCTATTAACCTGAGTATTGTAAAAGCCAGTGAAGTGGGGCCCGGAATTTTATGGGTAGCGTTTTTATTTGCGGGAACGATTGGGTTGAACCGATCTTTTATGTTGGAAAAAGAAAACGGTTGCCTTATGGGGTTGATGCTTGTTCCAGCCGATCGAACGGCCATATACTTTGGCAAGTTGATCAGTAATTTGATTTTTTTATCGATCATGGAACTTTTCATCCTTCCTCTTTTTATGATATTTTTTGATATCGATCTTTTGTCGCACTTGGGTCCGCTTTTAGTCGTGGTGTTTTTAGGGACTTTGGGGTTCTGTGCTTTGGGCACTCTTTTGTCGTCACTATCGTCAAACCTCAAAACGCGTGAGATCATGCTACCTATCCTTCTTTATCCGCTACTGATTCCAATCATTATTGGAGCGGTTAGGATGACCGGGCAGATTCTTGATGGGACGGAACTTTCTGATATGATGAAGTGGATTGGTTTGACGGCATCCTTCGATATCATCTATATTGGGGTTTCCATAATGACGATAGACCATATTCTGGAGGAATGATTGAATGGATAACTTTGGGTTCCT
>JABJCF010000230.1 GCA_018665625.1 Nitrospina sp.
TAATTTTCCAAAAAAAATATAGACCTTATCAATATTTTTGACTCTTGTGGATTCCATTATGCTATTTCCGAGTGTTGACCATGAATCCGTAGTAACTTTTTTCACTTCTACCCCAAAACCAAATTCTTTTTTAGTAACTATATCTGGAAAATATTTACCACCAACGTACTCGAAAGTTCCCTCAAAGATTGTTCCCTTTGAGGTTTCATTTAAAGTACTGTGGACTTCTCCCTCAAAAGCATCCGCTTGAATTTTTTTAAAAGCACTGGAACCTTTTTTCAGTAATAATTGCCTTGTTTTCTTTAATATATCTTCAAAGTCTTGAGCGTGGTTGTTTTCTACATTCGTGACTATCATTTTTTACTCCGCTTAAACAAATTATCCCAAATAAATTCTAGTCGTTTAGATATATTGTACGCGAGTATCGGGGGCACAGCGTTGCCAATTAATCGATAGGCGTCGGATGCGCTAACTAAGTGCTTACTGGATCCGTTAGGTTTATTAACGAACGTATAGTCATCAGGAAATGTTTGCAGCCGAGCGCACTCTCTTACCGTCAAACGTCTTTCTGGGAGACCTTTTGAAGTTTCATCATCCTGTTTGCCACCATTTTTTTTACTTAACCTTCTGAATTCTATATTTCCATGATGTTCCGCTCGTATTGTTGGGCCTAAAGCATCACGTTTAATTTCTGTTTGTCCCTGGACATGTCTTCCATACCAACGAGCTTTAGAGTAGCTTTGTTGGTCTATGTCATTAGTCGCATAGGGTTCCAGTAAACCCCACAGGGCTTCAGCTACCGTCACAGAGGGTTTCAAGTCTTGTGCGTTTAGCAGTTGATATTGTTTGGTATAAGTATGAGTGGGGAATGGATATGGGTCAAACTCTAAAGGAATTTCATCTTGACTGAGCGCTTCAATGGCTTTCTTTTTGAGAGATTTGACTCGAAATCCATAAAAAAATACCCTTTCTCTTTTTTGAGGAACACCAAATTCGGCGGCGTTCAAAAGTTTAGCTGGTACTACTAGATAACCACCGTCACCTATACTACGAAAATCATTTTCTATAACCTTTTTCGCGTTTGAGAGGGACACAAGACCTTTGACATTTTCGGCCACAAACATCTTTGGTTGCGCTACATTGATGGCTTCCCTCATCCACATATAAAGCGTCCCCCGGTTTTCCAAAGAAGGGTCGTCACATTTTTTTAGTTTAGTTCCTGTATGGCTTTTGGAGGACAAAAATCCTTTTCTTTTTCCGGCCACACTAAAATCCTGACAAGGAAAACCGCCCGTTAAGACATCTACTCTACTTGGGAATCCATTTTTTTTTGAGCTGGAATTATGTTTGATAAAATCGACGATACTTTCTAGATGGAAAATTTTACTAACGTTAGAATTATTTTTTTTGGAAAAATAACCAGCCCATGCTATTTTCGCGTCCTCGAGAATATCATTAGCGAATACTGTCTGAAATTGTGTGTCTCTTAGTTTCACCCAATTTTCCCCAGAATGTCGCTCAATCCATTGAGGATGAGTTTTTGGGTTAACAGAATGCGCGGGGACACTAAAACCTCCCTCAAAACCCAAATCCATTCCACCACAACCCGTAAAAAGAGAAATTACCGTTTTGTTTTTAGTTACTTTCAATTTTAATTACTTTTAGAAAATAAAAATATTTTTAGTATTGAGTATTACCTTAATCGGGAGGTTCCGGAAAATCAAAACTGACTTTCTCTAAACTAGAATCACCAATTCTGCTAAATAAATCCGCTTGGTCCAACATCCATTCTTTTAAATAGCTTCCAGCTGATCTATCCTCAAATGAGACTAATGAGTTTCCCAGCCCAACTCTCTCAGTGTCCATGCCCCTTATTTGATTATCTAATTGCATGACATCCGCCATACGCCTAAGGTCTGATACAAAATCCAAAACAATTACTTTGTCTTTATTATCACTCCAACGTAATCCCCGGCCTAGTTGTTGAACAAAAATTCTTCTACTATGGGTGACTCTTAAGAAAACAAGCATATCCACATCCGGGACATCGACTCCCTCATTGAATAAATCGACCGTGACAACAAAGTCTAATTTCCCCGCCTTAAATTTTGACATTATTATTTCTCGCTCTCTTCCCTTTAAATCTGAATGTATAACTTCTGCTCTCATTTGGTAGTGCCTAAGAACTTTTGTAAATTCTTCGGCATGATCTATAGTTTGACAAAATATAATACCCGATTGCCTTTTATGATCTTTAAAAACCTCCAAAATCATTTGAACGCATTTTTCATCTCTTTTTGGTAAAAATAGTTTTCTGTTCAACGATTCAATA
>JABJCF010000231.1 GCA_018665625.1 Nitrospina sp.
CGATTTCCTGAGGTGCTTGATTTCTATCATCAGAATACAAAGAAAAATAAAGATGTAAAAACTAAATCCGCAATGATTACGAGTATCATCGAAACCACAACGGCAGTACGTGTATTTTGCCCTACTTTCTCGGCTCCGCCTTCAATAATAAAAGCCATGTAGCTGCCCACCATTACAATGATGACTGCAAACACAACACTTTTTACCAACCCGGTTACAACGTCTTTCACGACCATTGCATCGAGGGAATTGTTGACATAAACCACCGGGTCGATACCCAGAGTGGTCGTACCAATGAGGAAGCCTCCCAAAATCCCCATGATGTCTGCCATGATAGTCAGGCAAGGCAACATGATCAAAAGTGCTAGAAACCGGGGAGTGATCAAAAACTTGACCGGATTCAGCGCCATGGTTTCCAAAGCCAGCACTTCATCGGAAACTTTCATGGTTCCCATCTCGGCGGTGAACGCAGCTCCCACACGACCCGCCATAACCAAAGCGGTCATCAAAGGTCCCAGTTCCCTGAGTATGGCAACACCCACCAAGGCACCGACAAATTCCAAAGCCCCCAGTCGGCTCAATTGGTGCGCGGATTGAAAAGCAAGGATGACACCGATCAAAAATGAAACCAGAAAAACAATGGTGGTAGACTTAACGCCGACCTCTTCCATTTGCGTCCATACGGGACGCCATTTAATGGGTTTGCCTCTTAGCGGTTCTATGAAGGTGCAATATAGGGTGGCTCGGGTCAGGTAATACAGACCACTTATTTCCCTGAAGAAATCCGTAGAAGTGTCTACAAGACCGAAACCCCTTCTACCTATGAATCCAAAAAATGATCTGACCATAATTTCCACTGGGCGTGACCCCTTCTACCCGTGCCGGGCACGAGGGTAAATTATCACGGGGGTATGAATGCTTTGGAAAAATATTACGCAATATCCAGAAGCGCAACGGTTATCGTTCGCTCAATAACGTTTTGACCTACTGCGTGTGGAGGCTACTCCACTAAGGCTTGCTCTTTTGTGTCGAAAACTTCGAAGACGGTTAACAGGCGTGCAATCTCAAAGACATCTTTAACTCCAGGAGTTAGAGAGACCAGTCGAAATTTGTTCTGACTGCTGTGGCTCCATTGCAGACCTTCGACCAGCGTGGCAATGCCTGAGCTATCGATATAGGAGACCCCTGATAAATCCACAATAATGGCTTTATTATTTTCCTGGAACAAAGGAGCTAGAATATCGCGGACTTTTGTCGATGAACCCATATCGATGTCGCCATTGACTAATACGGTGACTGTATTTTCCGCTGGATGTTCTAATTTCAACTCAATGCTCATTCTTTGTTCTTCTCCTGAACCGATGTTAACTCGTTCTTTAATTTTTTAACCATTGTCAACAAGGTGCCTTTTGCCCTTTCGGTGCAATAGCTCACCTCATCCATGATCTCGTTAATGAAATGCGTACCCAATCCACCCGGTTTTATCTGGTCGAGACAGCGCGGCTTGATTTGGCTGCTGTCACATTGCTTGCCGTAATCTCTTATCTGGACTTTGAAGTCATCCCCATCGAAGAAAAAAGTAGCTTCAATAGGTTCCTCGCAGGGACCCCCGTAACCATGCTTTATGACGTTTGAACAGGCTTCGTCCACACAAAGAATGAGACGTCTTGCAGTTTCGTCAGGAACTTCATGGTAGTCCAGAAGCTCCTGAAGAACTTTGCGTATCAAACCCAAATATTTTGGGTGACTCGGTATGGAAAGCTTTATGGGTTGCGACATACGGTTATTGAATATTAATGGTTGAAGCCAACAGTATACCCTGAAACCCCGTTATTTCAATCATATCACCCACTAGCGCGGGAGACAACCCACTAGGGTGGGAGGCAGATCGCAATAGCTTATTTGGGTGAACAAAGGCTATTCTCGACATAAAACGCCGTTTGCTAATTAAACCTCCTGCAAGGTGCGTGAGAGACAACCCACTAGCGTGGGTAGTGGCAGTTCACTGGTTAAAGGGCTTTAAATGTAAGAGAAGTTAATTCGTCGAATTGCGGTGCGCCGCCGATAAAAGCCTTTATGGATTTTTCAAGCTCTGCCATAAAATATGCAGGCTTGCCTTTGGGAATGGAGAGCCTGAAAGTTAATTCTTTAATTTGAGCATTAACATAGCTAAAATAAAAATTGGGATCAAACCAATTAACCCACTAGCGTGGGATGTGACAGGTCTATTCCCCATCTGGCAGAATATAGCCAGGCATACGAACAAAAAGCCTTTTCCCCTTTTCTGCCTCTGGACGGGGAATGCCAGGGAAACTACGGGGATTAACTTTATGGTTTTTATTAGGTATGATAAGAAAACAGGATTTGAATAAAAACTGGTCTGATCTAAGCACTGTTTTATTGGATTCGCTTCCAAAAAATTTACAGGATGATCAGAAAGAATGGGCGATTTACCAATGGAACCTGGTGGTTGGAAAAGAGATCGCAAATGTATCTACCATTGATAAGATAACTCAGAGTACGTTACATGTCCGTGTTCAGGGAACGGAATGGTTGCCAGTAATTGAAAGTTTAAAAAATAAGATAATTCAAGAATTAAACAGCAGGGCAGGAAAACACCTGGTAGAAAAAATTAAATTAAAAACGTAGGTTTAAAAATATTTTTGAATACTAAAATAATAAAGAAGAAACAACTATCGAGGAATACTTCAATGGATAATCCCTTTTCATCGAAATTAAGAGGAATGAGCGGGTTATCAATGGTAAAGACTCTTGTGTCTGGAGTTTTATGCTTATCTCTTTCCAATTGTACAACCACGGGTTCTCAAACGGAGACGCTACCAAAAAACCTGGATCTTTCTGCCTCTTATGCCGCGAAAATGTATGAGCAGAAAAAGCTGCAATCCAAGCCCCTGGAAAGTAAAGATCCTCGAGCTTATTTTCATTATCTTATGTCATTAGAGTCCGAAAAGAATTATCAGTTTGAAGAAGCGGCTTCACATTATAAAGAGATTGTAAAATATGACCCGGACACTGAAAAGTTTTTTGAAAAGTGGGTACGCCTAAACCTGCGGACAGGAAAATTGGATGAGGCAGTTGAAGCAGGTCAAAAAGCTTTAAAGCGGTTTCCAAAAAACAAAGGAATCCATATGGATATGGCCGATATTTTGGCCAGCCAGGGAAAAGCCGATTCCGCAATTTATCATTACGAAAGGGTGATTCAGATCTCCCCCAAAAACTCCCGCTCCATTTTTTTAAAGGGAACCGTCTTGGAAAGCCAAGGCAAATGGGGCCAGGCAAAAGACATGTATTTGCAGGCTGCCAAGATGGAGCACAACAATCCATTGGGCCAATTTTATTTAGGCCGCGCCCTGTTACAAAATAATGAGATTAAAGAAGCTGAAAAAAG
>JABJCF010000232.1 GCA_018665625.1 Nitrospina sp.
AATCGCAATCCATTGTCAGCACAAAATCCCCATTGGCAGCATCAAATCCGTCCCGTAAAGCTCTGCCAACCCCATTAGGCATTTCCCTTCGGATCAAACGAATACGCGGGTCTTCAAGCGCCAGTCGTTCAGTTACGGCAGCGGTCTCATCTATACTGTTATCATCCACAATAATTATTTCTTGAATATATTTTCCGTAACATGCCTTTAGGTTCTCAATTAAGGGAGGGATGTTTAGTTCCTCATTACGACTTGGGACCACAACGGATAATCGGCCATTAAAGCATTCGTGTTGCGCCAAGCTGAACATCGGTCGTTTCCAGTTTTCATCGGCAGGTTTCTGTGCCCAAATAAATAAAGACCCGGCGAAATTTCTCACATATGGAAAGTTTTCCAGGATCAAACTAAGGTTCTGCACGGGGCGGAGAAAAATTTTTGGAATCGGAGGGAATACAAAGTCGTAGGGAAGAATTTTTATTTTTATATAACCCGCCTCCGAGATTAGGTTGAATAAATCTATTCGGTTGAGATAATCTTTTATTTTCGTCTTTTTTAAAAAGAAGAAAAATTTAGAAATAAATTTTCTAATTCTGAAGTAAGGGTTCCATGGATTGGGATCAAAAAATAAAATTTGCCCCCCGGGTTTCAATAAATTTTTTAACTCCATTAAAAGAGCTCCTGCATTTTCATCTGTTAGCAGGTGGTATCCAACGATAAAATCGAAACGACGGCCACTGAGTTTGCTAGGAAAATCGTTTAAGTGAATTCTTTCAATATTTTCTGAAAAATCCTGTTCTTCGTTTTTTTCATGTAAATCTTTGTTTAAAGTCGCTGCGCAAATGGGATTTCTATTCCTCCCCGCATTAGATAATTCATGTGTCCATTGGCAAGAACCCGATCCCAGCTCCAGAACACTATTTTCGGGGAATAGATGAAAAAGATGACGAACCATTTGGGCTCTCCATCTCAAACGATACGAAAGAAAGTAATCTGTATTTCTCCAATAGTTTTCCCTTGTCCGTTCTTGAGTTTTGAGCAAATCGATCAAATTCATTTCAGGCCCGTTTTTGTTTAATAACTATTTTTGGAGAATTTAGTTCGTCAGAAAAATAGAAGAAATTTTAGGAGGACAATATCCTCCTAGAGGAATTTACGCTTTAATCATTTTGTTTTTGACAATTGTAAAAGCATCTTTGAAAAATGATTTAGCCATTTTTGTAGATTTATTGCTCGAAGAACTACTTTTCAAATCTGAAAATAGCTGAATGATTCTATAAGGTTTGCGTAAGAAATAAATCACATAAAATAAAAAAGCTCCAAAATTAACCATTAAGGAAAGCTCCCAATCTCCAAAGCGGGAATTGTATGAGGTTTTCTTGGCACCAAAGTCCTGAAAAGTAAAAAGACTCATCAAATATTTATCATCGAACTCAGTGATGACCCCCATCTTTTGCAGCATTTTAAAAGATTCCGTATTGGGTTGTGGGGAATAAGCATTGAGGTTTACATTGGTAAAACCAACCCATGCGCATTTAACCATTGCCGCATAAGTTTTTAATACACTCCGGTAATCATCTTCAGGAAATCCAATTATAAAAAAGCATCCCACATTTATCCCTGCTTTTAGAGCACTACGTGCTGAATCATACAGGCTAGGCAAGTTAACCTTTTTCTTGATTTCCTTTAGTACCCGGGGATCACCCGATTCTGGCGCAAATGAAAATTCATGGCAGCCAGCCTTCTTCAGTTTCTCTGCAACCTCAAAATCTATACCTTCGCTGCGAGTTCCAGATGGCAACTGAAAAGTGACTTCCATCTTACGGTTGATGATTTCATCGCAAAAATCAATTATCCAATCCCTTCGTACAATGGCTGTAAGATCTTCAAATTGAAAATCAGTCGCATCATATAAATTTTGATATTCCTGCATCTCATCGACCACCAATTTGTGATCCCTGGGTATCCATTCGGTGGTCCACATATTAGGGCTTGTGCAGAAAGTGCAAGAGAATGGGCAGCCGCGTGTCGCCAGCATAGGCATAAATTTCCCTTGGGACGACCCATGGGGTTGATTGACTTCATTATATTTCTTAATATCAAATAAATCCCACGCAGGCTGGATTATGGAATCGATATTTTTTATTCTTTGTCGGCGAGGATTAACTCGAATTCGTCCTTTTAAATTTTTATAGGCGAGACCAGACACATTATCCAAAGGCAGATTCTTTTCAACATGCTCCAACAATTCAATGATCGTTTCTTCTCCTTCTCCCATTACCACGGTATCCAGAGGAGCTTGCTCAAGGGAGAATTCGGGAAAGCCGGTAACGTGTTCACCCCCCATAAGCAGATGAGCTTTGGGAAATCGTTCGCGAATTTTACTTACTAATTCACGCACATATACCCAGTGGGAAGTAAACATGCACCCCAAACCAATAATCTGGGTGTCTGAAGGGATATTTTCAATTATTTGATCCTGAGTTAAACCTCTTACCCGAACTTCATCTTTAAACATATGGTAACTTCTTGGTGCAGAGCCAGGCCCATCAACTACGGTGACATTATGGCCCTCCTCCCTTATAGCCGCTGCTATATATGCCAGCCCAATAGGCGGCATGCTAATCGTAGACACGAAGTTCGTTAGGGATACAAATTTGGAAGGTTCGATCAGGCAAACATTCATAAGCTGCTTAGGAAAGTGGAACTGGTTATATTTAAACCACTTATGCCATTAAATTATAGCATATCAGGCTATTGTTTTCATTTATATCGGATATTTGGAGGCAGAACTAAACGGTATTTACCATATTGGTATGAATTTTTAATACAAATAATCTCTCATGAATTCAAGTTTTTAATGAAACGATTTAAGACCCCAAGTTTTAGCTGAAAATTAATAAAAGGTTCCTTTCTAAAGTGAATTCTTTTTCAAGTAATACTGAAGGTGGAATAGCCAAATACCGTTAAGATTATAAATAGTTATGGTGGCTTAACAGCAAAATCACCCGATAAAAAACCAAATTTTTTAAACTTTTAATATCCGTTCTCTAATTTGCCAGTTTTTTGGTTAGATTTGGTCTTGTTGAGATAAAGGGTATTATGTCTAAAAAAATCCTAGTAAGATAAGGGTTAGATGACTGTGATTTTCAAATGGTAGACATATGAGTAATCCCAATGAGATTAAATTGGAACTGCAAAAACTAGAGAAAAGCACCATTCTTTTAGGAAGAAGATCCATGCCTTTGCAGTTGGTCCTTTTTGTGACATCACGCTGTAATATGCGTTGTGACCATTGTTTTTATTTGGATGAGATAAACGATTCTTCCAGAACGGAACTTTCGCTCGATCAAATAGAATCTTTGGCCAAAGAGCTTGGGGGCCTTCACTGGATAGCTCTTTCAGGTGGGGAGCCTTATTTGCGAAAAGACCTTGTGGAAATTTTTAAGGCTTTTTACAAATATTCCCGTCCGAATATTATGTCTCATGTGACCAATGGCTATTATCCGGATCGAATTTCTGAAATGACGAGAAAAATGGCTGAGGCTTGTCCCAAAAGTAAAAATTTGGTGATATTTTCTTTGGATGGACTGAAGGAGACTCATGAGCAAATTCGTCATTCACCGGGAAGCTTTGAAAAAGTGAGGGAATCCATCGAATCTGTTCAGAAACATCAATCCGATTATCCAAATCTTGAAACAGGAGTGGTTATTACGGCTCAAGAAAATAATCGAGAAGAACTGATACCCCTTATCGAATATATTGAAAGCAAGTTGATTCCTGATGGCATTTATATAAATCTGCAAAGGGACCATACTCAACCGTCAAATGTATTGGTCGATCCGCTGACATTAAAAAATTATCAGGAAGCAGTTGCTTTTTACGAAGACCTCCGGAATAAGAAACACTTGAAGAAAAGCAAGATTTTGGATCGCCTTCTCGATGGTAAAAACAAGTTGCAAAAAAGAATGATCGCCAAAATAGCTGAGGAAAATTCCTATCAGCTCCCTTGTCTTGCAGGGAAAGTTTCAGTGGTTGTAGATGAATTGGGAAATGTCTACGCTTGTGAATTATTGAAAGACCCCATGGGTAATTTGACAAATCAAAGTTTCAAGGAAATTTGGTTTGGCGAAAAAAGTGTTAGTCTTTCAAACTCAATAACTGAAAATAAATGTTATTGCACCCACGAATGCGCAATGTCTTCAAGTCTTCTTTTTAATCCTCCAAAGTTACTCCACAGTATGGTTGCAGGAATGTTAGGTTAAATTTTAGTGGATATGGAAAAGAATTTATCTGTTATTTTTCCCTCCTATAATTCTGGAGAGCAATTAATTCGATGCTTGAAAGCTGCCAAGCTTGAGTTGAAGGATCATGAGGGACAATATGAAATCCTGGTTGTTGATTCCTCTCCGACCGCCCCTCAACTTCCCGACATTTCAAATTTAAAATTAATCCATTCCAAGGCCCAGCTATTTCCCTCTGAAGCTAGAAACTTGGGAGCGCGAATGGCCTCTTATCCTATTCTTGTGTTTATTGATTCAGATGTGGAACTTTTGCCGGGATCTCTTTCCAAATTGCTTGTCAGTTTCAAAGATGATATTGCGGTTTTAGGTGGTGTATATGAGACAAAAAACCCCCATACTTCAGAAATTTCAACCTTTCAGGATTTGTTTCTTTTATATAGGTTTAAAAACATTCCTCCAGAAGGAAATTATTTTTCTTCGGCCCAGTTTGCAGTAAGTAAGGAAAACTTTCTAAAGGTAGGTGGTTTTTCTGAAAACCTGAAAACATATGAGGATGTAGATCTTGGTTTTAAATTCCAAAAAAATAGTTTAAGGGCTCATGTTGTCTTGGAGAGTCGAGGTTATCATTTAAAAAGTTTTAACCTGAAATCCATATTTATGGATTATTATTTGAAATCAAGAAACATGATTTACTATCGACTTGCTAAAATAAATGACTTGCACTTGTGTAACACTTTTGTTCCTTCTAGGATTAGGCTTAGTTATTTTCTAGTATTTTGTTATATAATTTTATTCGCGATGCTTGCCATCCCGAATGGGCCCGTGCCCTTATACGTAGAATTAGCTGCTTTGCTACTATTGCTGATTATTGATCTGGTATTATTGGGGGATTTGCTTAGGTTTTTTTGGGATAAAACTTGTCGTCCGATCTTTGTTTTGAAATCTTTTCTGTTGTTTAAGGCAACAACTCTTCCAATAATTTGTGGAACTCTTGGAGGTTTAATTAATTATTTAATACAAGACGAATCGTGTTTAAATAAAACTAAATCTTCTTCTGATATTGTTGTCACCAACCCGACTCAATATAATAAATAATAAACGAGCTATGATTTGCCCTTCCTCAAAATTACAATAGCAATAATATTAAGGCTTGTATGAGACTAAAAGACTTAAAAATAGGATACGACCCTTTAAGTGAAAATTTTGACCACCCAGGGGCCCTAAGAAGGTTCTGTTATTTTGCTGAAAAAAG
>JABJCF010000233.1 GCA_018665625.1 Nitrospina sp.
AAAAATGAAGCCGATGAAAAAGTCGACCCTGTGGGCAACTCTGTTTTGGATGTTCTGAAACCTTCCAGCTTTCTTAATGTCCGGGGAGGTGAGGATCTAACTTCTCTGCGTAGCATCGCATCTTTGGAAATAAGTCTTCCTGAGTTTATCCAGGCCTCACAAGCAACGGGGTATGCTCATTATATACAGGATAAAGATGGAGCGATTCGTTGGGCACCTATGGTAATGGGCCTGCAAAATAGCCTGGTGCCGCCGTTGTCTCTTCATATTCTTAAGCAGGCTGTGCAATCGAAGCTCGAGGTAAACATGTCCCCTCTGGGAGTGGAAAATATTCAACTGGGTGATATTCAGATACCCACTACTTCCACTGGAGATTTGCTGGTGAATTATTATGGCCCGGCTCATACTTTCAAGCATATTTCCGCCACCGACATCCTTTCTGGAAAAGTCGGGAAGGATCAATTAAAAAATAAAATTGTTCTGGTGGGGGGAACCGCTGCAGGAACTCATGATAATTACCCGACTCCCTATTCCCCATCCTTTCCCGAGGTTGAGATCATAGCGAGCGTGGTCGAGAGCATTTTGAATAAAGATTTTTTAACACGGCCGAACTGGGTTACCGCTTTAGACTTGAGTGTCATCATCGTTTCAGGATTATTATTCAGCATCGGTTTTTTGCGGTACCGGCTGCAAACCATGGTTGGCTTTTTGCTGGTGGGGTTGAGTGGATACATCTCAGTAGATTTTTATCTCTTTTATAAAAAGGGGATATGGGTAAACACGATCTATCCCGTTTTTACTCAAGGATTTGTTTTTTTTGGAATTGCAATATACAGCCTTTACTTTGAGGAAAAACAAAAGCGTTTTATACAGAAAGCTTTTGCCAAATATCTTTCCCCTGTCATGGTGGATGAATTAATTAAATGCCCCGAACTCCTGAAATCGGGCGGGGAAGAAAGGAATATGACGGTAATTTTCCAGGATCTGGAAAATTTTACTCCGCTATCTGAAAAACTCCCGCCGCCAGAATTAGCAAAATTCATGAATGAGTATTTTACGGAGATGACGCAGATCATTCTTGACGAACATGGGACGATCAATCAATATGCGGGAGATTTAATCATGGCCAGTTTTGGGGCTCCGATTCCCACGGAGGACCATTCCCAACGAGCCGTTGCCGCTGCAGTAAAAATGCACCGGCGGATACAGGAAATGAAAGCCGAAATAAACCCCAAAGACCTTCCTCCGCTAGGTTGTCGTACGGGGATTAATACGGGAAAAATGTTTTTTGGAAACCTGGGTTCCCAACAAGTCTTTTATTACTCTGTTATGGGAGATTCGGTGAATACCGCCGCCCGCCTGGAAACTGCTAATAAATTTTATGACACTCGTTTGATAATTTCAGAATCCACCTTTGAAAATTTGCAGCCCGATTTTTTTCGTGTAAGAATTTTAGATGTTGTCAAAGTAAAAGGAAAATCAAAGTCGGTAAAAATATTTGAAGTTTATGGGGATACTTCTCATCCAATAACTACTGAAGAATTAAACTATTACGAAGCCTACCAAAGGGCTTATATGGCCTATCTGGCAAAGGAGTTTTCAACAGCACGCAAAGAGTTTATATTAGCTCGATCACATCGACCCGATGATAAAGCTTCAATTGGAATGATTCAGCGAATTGACAATCTGGATTCAACCCGACTTTCTCAAGACTGGGATGGTTCTGTCGATTTAAAAGCAAAATAAGCGGTAAAACATTTATAAAAATAGCAATCTGCAACCCATCAGGAAAATATGCCAGACAAACTTGAAGCGCTAAAAAAAATCGACATCTTCAAGTCTTTCCCAGACAAGACCTTGGAACAACTTGTAGAGCATTGCCAAGAGGTTCATTTAAAAGACGAAGAAGTGCTTTGCCATGAAGGAACTGTTGAAGCCAAAATGTATGTGATCCTTTCAGGTAAACTGCTGATCTATAAATTAAAGAAAAATATCGACACCGCAGGACCGGGTGAGTATTTAGGGGAAATGTCATTGATTGATTCCCAATCGCGTTCCGCGTCGGTTAGAGGCATTGGCAGTGTTACATTGTTGGAAATTGATGAGGAGGATTTTAAAAAATTTATATTGCCAGAACCCCAGGCTTTATTTTCTATGATGAAAACCCTAACGCAACGGACCCGTAACCATTTAAATACTATTACGTCGGAGCACCAGAAATTACATTGTCTGGTCCATGACATAAGAAATTTTTTGGCTCCTCTGGGGATTTCTGAGGTTCGGCTAGAGCAGGTTTTAAAAACCTTGGGGGGCACTGATGAGAGCCAACATAAACGAAATGGGTGGAAGGAACAGGAAATTGGATTAAATAAAATGCGGATGGTTAAAAGTAATTTGATCGCCCTGATTGATCAGACCTTGATTTTTGGGACAAAAACCAGGTCCGAGTATGTAAAAACCTCCTCAAGCATGAAGGAACTTGTCCAAGAGACTGTTGAGGAAATCGCCCTTCATCAATACTTGAGCACCAAAAATATTAAGACCACTTTCTCAGGGGATATTTTAAATTCGAATTTTAATCATATTGATGTAAAGCGTGTTTTGCAGAATTTAATCGTTAACGCAGGACACGCTTCCAAGAAAAACGAAACAATTGAAATATTGATTCAGGATCAGGGAGATAGTATTCAGGTAAGTGTTATTGACCAGGGGACAGGAATTCCCGACAACATCAAACCTATTATTTTAAAAGAAAAGTACACCACCAAAAGCGATGGAAACGGCTTGGGCCTTTTATCCTGTCGAGATATTATTGAGAACTATCATCAGGGAGAGATCTGGTTTGAATCGAGGGACGGAGAAGGAACAAAATTTCATTTTAAGATTCCCTATTAATTTTTATATCAAGGTCGGCTCGTATCAGGATAAAGAGGTCTAAAGAATAGTAAAAGGGAGCGTTGGAATTGAGTCAATCCAAGTCAGAAGATAACTGGTTGAATGAGGCCTTGAATGAATCTACTTCTGAAGTTTTTCAGACGACCCGCGAAGAAATCCGGGAAATAAAGATTTTGAGACGTAAAGGGTTTAAAGATTTCGTTGACGCATATCATGAATATCTGCAACTGAAAAAAAAAGAAGGTTCGTTAAATTACACGCTGAAAGAATTTTGCGAACAAAAGGGTATAACCTATCGGTTCCCAAAATAATGCACGGCGTTTTCACCCATGCGATTCGTTTGTGATACCCCTTCGCGCTCCACTTTGAAATGGAAAAAAGGAAGCACCCTCCCTGTATTTTTGCAAACCCTCGGCTAAAGCCGAATAAGCTTTTTTAATAAATTACCTTCTTCGAGATTTGGTTTTTCTGCAATCCGTTTTATCAGACCGACCATACTTGGCACGGGTCATACAAATTTGTCCACCCTGCCCCGGCTTCCAGTTTTTCTGACGATGCCGAACGGACCAGACACTCACTTCATATAAAGAAGACTTGCTGGCATTGATAGCCGCCTTCTGGTTCCACTCATAAAAATTGTCAGGAAGTCCTTTCCAACCGATAACGACGTTTTTCTTGCCAACCACCTTATACCAATCCACTTTATCAACTTTATCCAAAAAATTGATCCGCTTTTCTAATTTTTCGGCTATTGCCATTGAAACAAAAAATAGCGAAATCAGGACTACAAATAGGCTTACCCTTAATATTTTTGAACTTTCCATATTATTCCTCCCAAATAGAATGAACAACATCGAACGATAATGGTTGAAGGCATGATCTTATAAGGCTTGACCTATTTAGATCGAAATTAATTTTCTATCTTTATCCCCCTGCCCCCAAATTCGGAATATTCATGTGCATATATCTAACTTTTACGCTCATTATATTGGCATGTCAATATATTAAAAATATCGTTCAGAACTCTTTATTTTTTAATACATTGCACCCTCTTAAAATTTAATACTTCCTCCTCTTAGATATTCACTGGGATAAAAATGGGTTAAGGATGTGAAAATTCAAATTTTGCTTAGCCACCAGTATTTACAGAACTTTCAACTCTTTAACTGTATATAAATCCAATTTTCCTGTTTCCTTATTTCAAAATTAAAAGTAGAATGTCTTTCTTTGCAAAACCACATTGGGAAACATTCATTTTTTTTCCTGATTTTCGAGCCTCAATCAACATTGCATTTTGGCTTCGGGGGTTGCGGATTCAAATTCCGCTACTCACCTTGTAATATTTATTTGCGCCCGTAGCTCAGCTGGATAGAGTTCCGGACTTCGAATCCGTAGGTCGCAGGTTCGA
>JABJCF010000234.1 GCA_018665625.1 Nitrospina sp.
ATTTAGTTTTTACATCTTTATTTTTCTTTGTATTCTGATGATAGAAATCAAAAACCTCAGGAAATCTTTTGGTGAAGGCGACAAACAAATTGTCGTGCTCGATGACTTCAATTCCAAAATGGAAAAGGGCCAGATCACTTCCATCATCGGCGGTAGCGGTAGTGGAAAAAGTACGGTACTGAAACACCTCATCGGAGCTTATACCCCGGATTCTGGAGAAATCTGGATCGATGGCGAAGAAGTAAGCCTTCTAAAGGGAGAAGCGGCCAGCAGTGTCCGAAAAAAATTTGGCATCATGTTTCAGAGCGGTGCTTTATTCAACTCGTTAACGGTTGAAGATAATGTCGCGCTTCCAATGCGGGAACATACGGAGCTAAACGAAAGCACCATTCTTATCATGGTAAAAATGAAACTGGAGATGGTTGGGTTAAGAGGGGCAGAACACCTCAAACCCGCACAACTGTCTGGGGGAATGGTCAAGCGCATTGCCCTGGCGCGGGCAATCGCACTGGACCCCAAAATCGTTTTCTATGATGAGCCTTCTGCCGGACTCGACCCCATCTCCATCGGCGTTATTGACAAGCTAATCATCGACCTCAGCCGCAAAATGGGAATCACTTCGGTTGTGGTCACTCACGAAATTCCCAGTGCTATGAGAATTTCTGATAAAATTATTATGTTGTTCAAGGGAAAGATCATTGCTTCGGGCTCCCCGGACGAAATCAGAAATAGTGATGACCCAAGAGTGCAACAGTTTATTGAGGGAAGTCCGGATGGACCCATCCCGTTCAGTAAAAGCCAAACGGATTATGGAGAAGAACTCAAAGAAATGAGTCAAATATAATGGAATACCGTTCATCAGAAGTTAAAGCCGGATTATTTATTTTCATCAGCATGGTTGGGCTGGTTGCCATGATTTTCATGATGGGAAATATTCAGGACTATTTCAAACCTCGTAAAATATTAAAAGTTGTTTTTAATTTTACAGGGGGAATGGAAGTAGGGGCACCAGTTCGTTATGCAGGCCTTGATATTGGGTCTGTAAAAGATATTGAATTGCTCGGATCAAAAGAAGATAAAGGCATGGATCGAGTAACGGTGATTGCTGAGATCAATCCTGCCATAGTTATCAAAAAAAATTCCGTCGCCATGATCAAAACCGCTGGTCTAATGGGCGGCCTTTATATTGATATTCGGCCCGGCACCAAGGGGTCCCCTGAATTAGCGGCAAACGAAGAGCTGATGGGGCAAGACTCTTTTGAAATTGCAAAAATTGGCGACATGGCGACTGAAGTGATTTTGGAAATCCGCCGATTTACAAAACTTACCGAAGGCCTGGTAGCAGATATTAGCACCACTCTGGATGGCGTTCGTAAATCGGTTTCCCACATGGATGCCATCGTCATGGAAAATCGGCCTGCCATCAAAGCAAATATGGATAACGCCTTGAAGGTATCGGGAAAACTTTCTAACTTTCTGGATAAAAATAGCGGCAAACTGGGCTCGACCTTCGAGCACGTGGCTTCTGTTTCAGAAAAAGCCGACAAACTATTAACAGACAAAGATACAGAGCTTCGGGAAATCATCAGCCAAATGCATAACATGTCGCGCGAAATGGAAATTTTAATGGCAGATACGCGGCCGGGTGTAACCAGTTTGATCAATAGCATGGAATCGAACGCTCAAGAAATCACCGTAGATATAGACCGCACTGCAACCAGCGTTGCACAAACTCTTGATCAGGGAAACTCCATTATGGTTGAGAATCGCCGGAGCCTGCTGGAACTTCTTAAAAATATGAACGAAACTTCCCGTAACCTGAAATCGTTAACCGAAGATTTAAAACGAAATCCTTGGAAACTGGTCCGCAAGTCTGATGATGTTCCCCCGACATCGGCTGAAGTTTCCGTCTCAGGAAAACCGGACACCCGCATGAAGCGACTGGACAAGGTGTCCGGTAACTAACCCTCCACTGAAAATAAATAACTATTCAATAGTTACGGTTATCGTGCCTACATTCGATACAGCCCCACTGGAATCACGAATCGTATAAGTAAACGTATCAATTCCATTGTGCTTGTAGGTAACCGTTCCATCAGGGTTCACGGTTACCGTGCCTTGTTTGGGGCCATCGACGATCGTGATATTGCTGGGTCCAGGATCATCTTGGTCATTTGCGACAACATCGATGGTGACGCTGGTTCCACCTTGTACATTGCTGGTACCATCAGTTGCAACAGGAGCAATAGGTGTAGCCCTCCCCTCGGCACCCGCGGCAAAGTTTGATGAGACTTCATCCGGGGTGAGGGCTGCATTATAGAGGGCGACCAAGTGAAG
>JABJCF010000235.1 GCA_018665625.1 Nitrospina sp.
TCCAATGCTTCTTTTCCATTTTCAGCGCCCGTAATTTTTTCAAAGCCGATTTGTTGAAGCTGTATAGTGCAAATTTCACGTTGAATATCCGAATCCTCCACAATAAGGATATTTCTAAGCCCACGCTTGAGAATGATTTCTATATTTTCTTTGAGATTGCTCGAAGAAGCTTTTAAAAGATTGTCCATCGCCCCATATTTCATTGCTTCACGGTTTTTATTTTCATCGGTATGCGCCGTCATGAAAATAAACGGGGTGCCATGATACGAGGGGGTTAATTTAATGGTTTTTAATAAATCCAAGCCATCCTCATCTGGCAAATCCCAATCAGATATCACCAGATCAATGGAGTGGTCTTTTAAAATTTTCCGTGCTTCCGCCGCACTGTTGGCGTTATGGACATTTTCAAACTCCATAGTTGCAAGCTGACTGAGGCAATCCTTCTGCTTCTCCTTAGAGCCCGTAATCACCAGAATTTGTTTATCGTCTTCCATTAAGTGCCTTAACAAATAAAAGGGTTACCTGTCTTTTTCAAACCTTATGCGGAATCTCACCTGTGGATGAAATATCTGCCATATTAGACCCGCTGTCAACCGCTAATTATTTTCCGGCAGTAAAAGGCAGAGGCCGTCTCGAGGGTGAAACAAGAACCTGCTTATTAAAGGTTAAAATAGATAGTAGGTGGGAAAGATTTTTTTCAGGAAGGGGGTATATAAATGACCCTGAAAGAGGAATTCAAAATCATTGAATTAAGGAATAAATAAATTTACCCGGCCATTTAGTTGCTGGTCTTATTAACCTGTTTTTCGCCACTCAATTTTTTTTTTGTAAAACTCCAGACCTTTTTCTACGTGAGACACTAAACTTTTAAAGAAAATAGGTTTCAAAACATATTCCTCGATGAAACCATGGCTTACCATATTTTTAAATGAATCTTCGTCTACTCCATCAGCCATTAAAATCCGCGATGTTTTAGGACTACACTCTCCCACCAACTTAAATAAATCTCCTCCCGTCATTCCACTTCCCAGATTATAATCTGAAATAATGACCGCAAACTCTGAGTTGTTTTTTATAATTTTAATTCCAGCTTCTCCACTCGATGCTGTGAATAGTTCGATAGGTAAAAGTTTAAGATCTGCGTCAATCAACTCTGAATTTTTTGCATCAGCATCTACAACCAGAACTTTTAAATTTTTGTCTTTCATCATAGCCTCCGGTTATTTAAAGCGGATTTATTCTAAAAAACCCCTTATTTAATAGATCGATGAAAGGTGTGAAATATTCGAAGATACTTGCAGCAGTAGGAAAGATTAAAGTTTTTTTGAAAATTACAAGACAGTTCTCCCGCATTTGAGGGAAGGGAGGCAATAATGTTTTAAATAGGGTGCGCGACAGTTTTCGTGCCCCAGAAGGGATAATATTTGTCCTTAAATAGATTTGCATTGGTTTATTGTGCTAAAACGGCATTTAATTTTATAATATTTATAGCAGCAATAATTAGACCTCATTTCATGTCTCTGGAGTTTTAAAATGTCGCAAATCCAAAATACCTCTGAAGTAATACTTACAGGGACTTATCATTGGGGATTGATGGTTCTTTCATTGGTGGTGGCAGTTTTAGCCGCATTAACAGCTGTTTATTTAGTGGAGTGCATTAAGGAATGCGACCAGTGCAATAAAAAATATTGGGTATTAAGTTTGATCTTCACCTTGGGTGGCGGAATTTGGTCAATGCATTTCATAGGAATGCTGGCCTTTAGCCTGCCTCTTCCAATTAGTTATGACCTGAAAATCACAATTCTTTCATTAATTATTTCAATAGCTGGCGCTGGTTGCGCCATTTACGCAATTCACGGGAAAGAGTTTAATAAAGAAAGAATTTATTTGGGTTCTTTAGTTTTAGGTATTGGCATATCGGCAATGCACTACACTGGCATGCAGGCCATGATCATTCCTGCAGTAATGCAATTCGATTATGAATGGGTAGGGTGGTCTATTGTTATTGCTATGACTGCATCGTGGGCCGCTCTCGCAGTAATTACTCGCTTTGGAAATCAACCGGAAGTAAAGAGGCTTCCCCTTAAACTAACTAGCTCATTTATATTGGGTTTGGGAATAGCCGGTATGCACTACTCTGGAATGAAAGCTATTATATTTGTATCCAGCCACAATCCCGTTACGAGTTTGGCAGCTCAGGCGAATCAGGGTTTTCTTGCCAGTAGCATATCTGTTGTAACAATTATTATTTTAGGAATAGGAATTTCGGCTTCTCTAGCACAAGCTAGAATAAAGAATCTAGAAAAAATAAATGTTGAACTTGAACAAAGAGTTTCTGACCGCACAAAGGAGTTAAAAGAAAAAAACTTAGAGTTGGACCAGGCTCTTTCGCAAGCTATTGAGTATGCTTCTCTCGTTCAAAAAGGGTTTTTGCCAGAGAGTGCCCCATCATTTCAGGGTTACACACTATCAGCCAAATCAACACCTGCTCGATTGGTAGGCGGTGACTTTTATGATTTCATTCCATTAGGAGAGAACCGACTAGGAATTTTATTGGGAGACGTATCTGGAAAAGGAGTCAATGCCGCTCTTTATATGGCAAAACTTATCAGTGATTTCCGATCTGTTTCACAAAATTGTAACGAACCTGATCTCATAATGAATGAAATGAATGAACGTCTTTGCCGGAGATCTAAAAACGGAATGTTCGCCACCGCCATTTTTTGCCTTCTTGATATGGGAAAGAACTCAATGAGTATTAGCAATGCGGGTCATCCGGGATTACTTATTAAAGAAGAAAAAAGTGTTATCCATGAAAAAGGGAATGCTCATGGGCCTCCATTAGGCATACTTTCTGAATTCAAATATTCAAAGGAAGAAATATCGCTGAAGTCAGGACAATTAATTTTCGCCTATACCGATGGAGTGACAGAGCCAAAAAATTCCCACCATGTGCAATTCGGATTAAAAGGACTGCAAAGTTTTCTATCTCAAAGCGAAGAAGAGCCAGGCAAGCTAATCGACCACCTAGAGAAAACTATAAAACAATTTGTGAGTTCTCTTGAAGCTCAGGATGATTTAACTTGTTTAGCTTTAAAAGTTTCATAGGACGGGGGCGGGTAACCAACCGATTGTTGAAATTTTAAGATCCATTTTTATAAAATTCAAAATCAGTATATCCCTCCTTCTCAAAGGAAAACCATGCACCGATTTCCGCATCGGCCGCCAGCGGCCAACCATTGCGGAACCGTTCCACAAGATCGGGGTTGCTGATAAAAGGCCGTCCAAAAGCGATCAAATCCGCATTGCCTTTCTGGATAGCCGTTTCTGCCGTCTCTTGCGTGTATCCACAGTTTCCAATGATCGGCGCAGAAAAAATCTTACGAAATTCATCCAACTTCATGGGTTCCCCAAGCTCATGAAAACCAAATGCCACGCCATCAAGAACGTGCAAAAAAGCCAGGCCTACCTTATCGAGCTGGCTGGCATAATAGGTGAAGGCTTCTCGATAGTCTTCAGAACCCATGTCATTATAATTTCCATTGGGGCTGAGCCGCACGCCAACTCGGTTGGCCGGCCAAACTTCAGTAACCGCATTGACAACCTCATTAAGAAACCGGAACCGGTTTTCGAGGCTGCCGCCATAACGATCCGTTCGTTGATTGGTTTTTGATTGCAGGAACTCGTCGAGCAGATATCCGTTGGCACTATGAACCTCCACCCCATCGAAACCCGCTTCTTTAGCTCTTCTTGCAGCCTGCTTATAATCATCGACAATTTGTGGAATCTCATCGGTGTCCAGCGCTCTGGGTACTTCGGGGTCTTTTTTTCCGTCCGGGGTATGTAAATATTCTGCATTAAGTTTAATTGCCGAGGGAGCTACGGCAGGTTCACCGTTATGGAAGGCGCTGTGAGAAGCCCGGCCGCAATGCCACAATTGCAGGAAGATTTTTGACCCATTCGCATGAACCGCATCCGTAACCATTTTCCAGCCCTCTGCTTGTTCATCGGTGTAGATGCCCGGGGCGTTGACCCAACCCACCGCCTGTTTCGAAATAAAAGTGCCTTCGGTAATGAGAAGCCCCGCCGCCGATCGTTGCGAATAATATTCAGCCATCAAGGCATTGGGCATTTGGGTAGAACCTGCCCGGGCGCGTGTCATAGGTGCAAGAACAATACGATTTTGCAAAGTGAGGTCACCCAACTGGAAGGGACTGAATATTGCGTCTGAATTTATTTTCTGGTTCATAGCGGTCCATTAAAAATATTAAGGAATTATTAAATTATATCAGAGAAAAAGCCCCGCTCTGCAAAACAGTTGGGACAACCCATCCAGCGGTCGCGAGGATGGTGGAAAAAAATATTTTCAGGAGGTAAGCCAGTCAATTGTTCAAGTGGTGAAGATTCATCAGGTGAAATAAAACCCGCCAATGCGGAAGAACTAAACTTATAGTCAAGTAGCGACTTGATCCCTTTACTTTATATGAGCCATAATTCATCCTCATTAGGTAAAAGGAACCTAGTCTAAGAGCAAAGATTTTTTTATTTAGAGTTTTTTTTATTAGTTACGATATGGCAGGATATTTCGGCCTTAGCTTTTAAATCACCAACGGCTTTTTTTAACTCCCTTTTGGTCTTTTGAAACTGGAAAAGATCCTCATTTAAATCGTGAGCTCTTAATTCTTTAGATATTAAAACTTCCCCGCGTTTTGCCAAAGGTTCTAATCGAGCTGCATCGCTCATTGCTGGTCCTTCGGGAGCAAGCTTTCTTAATGTGGGATTGAAAACCAAAGCGCATTCCCCAAAACTCATTCCGATCCGTGCCTCTATATTTTTAATTTTTAAAATTTCAATCAGTTTCAAGGAAAATTCAATTCCTGAGTTGGGATCTTCAAAACCAACAACTATTGCATCTCCCCATGTATTTGCATATTTCCCTAAATGCGGGTCACCAGGAAAGCTTTCCAGCAGGGCTTGGGCTGAAAAGCGTGTAAAGTTGATGCTACTTAATTGATCTTCAGCTGATTTTTTTGAGAACCCTGTTAAATCTAGAAAAAGAACTGTCAGCATTTCCTTAATTTGGTGCTCTGGATGGGATATTAAAAAGATAGTTTCTTGGAGGCTTTTAATTTGGTTCGATAAGTTTTTGCTATGACCTTTGTATTCTGAGAGCAAATTTTTTCTATCATGAAGTCTTTCCTTTATATCTGTAAATTCTTTTTGAAATTCTTCATCTGAACGAGAAAATTTGTCATTTACAATAATTCGAACTTTTGCTCCACTACCCTCATCGTTAACGGATCTAATATGAAGTTCTATGCCATCATAATCGTCTTGTAACTTTTCAACTATCAATGGGAGCATAGCAAGTTCGATAGGGGATATTCCTTTTTTATACTGTAATTCAATTTGGGGTTTTTCGGCATAAGCCCGCTCAAAATCCCCTTGGCCATATTCAACTAATTCCTTTCCTTCCCGATCCCAAAATACATTCTCGCATACAATATTTTTTATTTTCCAGCCAGTTTTTTGAACTTCCCATAAAAAAGCACCTGTTAAATCTACACTTTCAAAATTGGCATCAATTAAATTAGCTCGATTTAATACCGTATTTCTCAGGATGGATCCGGAAAGAACCACTCTATTTAGGTCGCCTCTCTCTAAAATGGCATTGGTAAGGTCAGCGCCTTTAATTATTGCTCCGACAAATTTTGAGTCTGTAAGGTAGGTGTTTTTTAAGTTTGCATTGTTAAGATTTGCAAAATTAAAAATGGCTCCATTAAGATCTGCGTGGGAAAGATTTGCATTGCTAAGGTTTGCATTAGCGAAAACAGACGCACTGCCAGTTGCACCGCTAAGGTTTGCGTTGGTAAGGTTTGAACAGCGAAAGTCACAATTTAAAATTATAGCATCGTTAAAGTTCGCACCAGTTAGATCTGAGTCCATAAAAGTCGTATCGCTAAGATAGCATTCACTAAAATCTACACCCTCAAGAGATGTTTTTCTCAGGTCTACGTTAGTGAGGGAGGTCTTTTTTAAATTAATATTTCCAAAAATAATATTTCTTAAGTCAGCGTTATTAAACCTGACGCTGCGTAAATTTGCATCACTTAGATTTGCACCTTTAAGATTTGAACCTGAAAAATCCGTATCGAAAATCTGCGCGCTAGTAAAATTTGTTTCTCGTAGGTTTGATTTGGTGATATTTGAATTTTTAACTTTAGCTTTACTGAGGTTAGCAAATGAAAGATCTATTCTAAATAACTTTGCAAGCTCAAGATCAGTTTCACTAAGATTAGCGTCTACTAATTCTGCAAAAGTAAGGTTTGCCTCTCTAAAATTAGCTCCCTTTAGGTTCGCCCCACTGAGATCCGTTTCGCTCAAATTTACTTTACTAAAATTCACATTTGGAAAATCCATTTCAGCTAAATCAGTGCCCGAAAGATCAATATCAATTGATCGATTATCTTTCCGCCACTGATTCCAATGTTCTGGGCCACGTAAAATATGATTGCGATGCTCTGGATTACTCATTTACCAAATTTTCTCAATTTTAATTAAGTAAAAAGGCCAAATTTTTTTTAACTTCAGCTCTATTCGGGAAGAAAAAGCAACTTCCCCAGAAGAAATATAACATAGGAAGAAAATATTTGATCTAGGTATGGCGCAAGATTAGGGCGGTTGTTAAACATTGGTTTGTCCTCCTAAATGAAGAGGAACTACATTGAAAGGAGAAGGAATCAACCTGAACCTGAAAATTTAAATTTTTGATTTAA
>JABJCF010000236.1 GCA_018665625.1 Nitrospina sp.
AGTCGACGGCGAAAAATTCAACTGGAATATAACAAGGCACACAATATCACTCCTGCCTCCATCAAAAAATCCATTCAAGATAGTATGGAATATAAAGAAGCTGATGAAATGGCTTTGGCCGTAGCGGAGGAAGAGGAAATTTATGAATCAGGGGTGTCTGTTCTGGAGTTGATCCCCAAGTTGGAAAAACAAATGCTGGCTGCCGCAAAAAATCTTGAATTTGAAAAAGCAGCAGAACTAAGAGACCGGATAAAAAGAATGCGGGCTAACGATTTAAAAATAATCGCAGGATAGTTTAGCGTGGATCATTTCTTCGGTCAGCTAACCGAGCTTGCACGAACTTGGTAATGCTGGCTTCTGTGGCAGGCGAAATATCACGCCACTTTATACCCGTCACAAAAGGTGAGGTTTCACTTTTAGGATTTTTGCGTAAATTCCTTACATCCGCCATCTGGTCTTGAACGCTTCCGCAATGGGGAATGTCAAAACCTAAAATCAGCTTATTTTCTTTTGCTATCTGTTTAGTGTGAGTGAACAATATTCCACTTGAACTGATATCCCGGATGACTCCCACTCCTTCAATTCTTTGATCTTCATTTTCATAGTGATACCGAATTGGAATGTTGGCCTTAAATCTTTCATGCTTGCGAAGGTTATGGGTATCAAATGTTCGTGGATATTCAATGATTAAAAGCGTTATAGCCTGAACAAAAGAGAGAATGGATGTTGATTTAAAATTTACAAATAAACCTTCTTTGGTGTAGTGCACCTGTATTCCGGTTTGGGGTGCAACCCTAAAATCTTCCACACCCACTCTAGGAAGATCCAGAATAATATATTGCCCTTTACGCCAGCCACGAACAAAGACGCTAAATATTTCGCCTCGCACCGTAATGGTAACCTTTTGGCCCATCACTAAGGGAAGCTCTTCTTTCTTATAAGCCATACGCCTTTGTTCCAATAGTTAGGTTTGCATAATATTCTTCGGCCTGAACCCCTCTCAAAATGAGGTAAAAACCGCAGAAAATGGCAACATTGAGTAACAATATAATGTTTTTCTAGATTGAGGGGATAAAGTACTGAATTTCGAGCCTTTCTTCAAGGAAAAACCATCATTAAAGATGGAGTATTTGGCGTGGCAAATTGGAATGGAATGCGGATTATGCTGCAGGGTTGGGTGGGTATAACTGAAAATATTTTTTAAAAATCTTTTGCGCGATGGGTGCTGCGGTGGCGCCACCGTGGCCTCCATGTTCTACCAAAACCGCTACCGCGATTTCTGGCTTTTCATAGGGAGCAAACGCAACGAACCAGGCATGATCTCTATATTTATAGGGAATCTCTTCCCCCTTTTCCAGTTCTTCATTGGATTTCATTCGAACCACCTGAACAGTTCCCGTCTTTCCTGAGACAACGACGTCCTTTAACCGAGACTTCTTACCCGTCCCTCGGGTTCCATTTACCACATCGCGCAAGGCGTTTCGGATGATTTCCATATTCTCGGGGTTGCCAGTAATTCTTCCTTTAATTTTGGGAAAAAACTCTTTAATTATTTTGCCACCAGGCTCTTCAATTCGTTTTACAAGATAGGGTTTAAGTAACATTCCTCCATTTGCGACCGCAGCCATCATGTTTGCCTGTTGCAAGGGAGTAACCAGGTTATACCCTTGACCAATGGAAGCAGAAATAGTTTCTCCCAACAACCAGGCTTCCTTCCTGTTTTTTAATTTCCATTTGGTGCTTGGAACAAGGCCACTTTTCTCCCGACTCAACCCCAAACCTGTAGGCATGCCAAAACCAAGTTTTTTAGCATAACTTGCCAGAGTGTCGATACCCATTCTGTGACCTACAGTATAAAAATAAACATCGCACGACTGCACTAAGGCATCGTGCAGATTCACAGCCCCATGGCCTCGCTTCTTCCAGCATCGATACCTACCACGACCCAGTTTAAAATGTCCGGGACAGTAAATAGTTGTTTCTGGATTGACCACCCCTTCCTCCAAAGCAGCATAAGCCACAGCAATTTTATATACCGAGCCGGGAGGATATTGGCTATGGATAGATCGATTTTGCAGGGGATGCATTTCATCATTTATTAACTTCTTCCAATTTTCGGGTGTTATCCCTGCCGCAAACTCATTTGGGTTGAAGGAGGGCTTACTGGCTATAGCTAGAATCTCTCCTGTCTGCACTTTCATCACAACGACCGATCCGTTCATGACTTTTTCAGGAGTGCTGACCATCGCTTTTTCAAGTTCCTGCTGAATCTTCACATCAAGCGTAAGAATTAAATTATTACCACTTCCAGAAGGTAATTTACGCAAAGTTTTAAGCTCCCTTCCAGAAACATCAGCTTCAACTTCTTTGTGCCCTTTTTCACCTTTTAATGTTGACTCAAAGACATTTTCTAATCCATTTTTCCCAACAAAGTCACCTTGGCTATAGGATGAGCTATTGAAACTCTTCAGAGTGGATTTAGAAATTTCTCCCAGATACCCAAGAGCATGAGACATTAATTCTTGATAAACATAATTCCTTAATGGCTCTGCTTTAATCTTTATTCCAGGGAGACGCATATTATTTTCCTCAACAAATGCGACTTCCTCGCGGGCAATGTCCGCTTTGATCAAAATATCCTTAAAAGATTTTTCCTTGCGAATGTTCTTCTTTAACTCGTCGCGATCAAATTTTATTTTTTTTGCGAGCAAATCAAGAGAAGATTCTGCATCGCTGGCATCTTCAGGGGTTATATAAAGGTTGAATGAAGGCCGAATACTAACGAGAGTTTCTCCATTTCGATCTTTTATTGCCCCCCGATAAGCCGGAAGACTTACCATTCTCACCCGATTATTTTCTGAAAGACCGGTTAAATATTGCCATTTTAAAATTTGCAAATACCAAATTCGCATGGACAAACAAAGAAACGCGAAAATCACCAGAATGGCAAAGACCCGAATCTTTTTTTTAATTGTGTCGTTGGTTTCTGTACCGTAGCGAAACATATTTAATTAGCTCGAGTCATATGAGGATTACCCGTTTTCAACTTTAACCAGCTATTGACCCTATTCAAGACTAAAAATAAAACCGGCCCTATTGCTCCATTATAAATACTATATGCAGGCAATGACTGGTAGAAAAAGCTAGGTGCGACCTCCCCTTCCAGAACAGTATTCATAGAAAAATAAAACACCAAACCATCAAACAAAGAAGATAAAATCAGAAAAAATGCAATGGGGATCACACCTTCAACAAAAAACTTATCTTTTAGAGCAGAAAAAAAGAAACCAATAAAACTTTTCGACAAAGTGTTAACACCCAGCAGTCCTCCGGAAAGACTATCCTGCAATATCCCAGTCGCAATACCGGATCCAATACCCATTGACCGTGAGCAATGGACCCCACAATAAACCACCCAAATTAAAGCAAGGTCTGGAACCACTCCCCCAATGGAAAAGATTTCCAACCAAGTGGTTTGGATTGAAAATAAAATGACAACAATTAGAATTTGGGCAACGTAATACATGTTATGTATTAAGAAAGGAAAACAAGGACTTCCTCCAACCTGGACAAATCCGAACTAGGAGTAAGTAGGATTTCCTGAAACAATCCTTGTTTTTTTTTGACAACTTGAGAAACCGTTCCAACTATCAGCCCTTTAGGAAATATTCCACCCAACCCTGAAGAGAGGACTCGGTCGCCGACTTTAATGTCAGCGGTGTTCGGAACAAACTTTACAATGCAGTGTTCTTCACCCGTACCAACAACAACCCCCGAAACACGGCTTTCCTGGAAAATAGAATCTACCGCACTACGTGAATCAATGGTTAATAAAACTTTAGAAGTCGTGTGCCCCGCATGAATAACCTGACCAATGACACCGGAATTAGTCACCACAGCAAAATGAGTTTCCACACCATCTCGCGTTCCCTTATCGATAAAAACAACTTTAGACCATTGCGTTGCGTCTCTACCAATTACAGAAGCTACCAGTGACTTCTTCTTTCGGACATCCTGGTAGGCCATTAAACCAGCAAGACGTTTTTGACGGGAAATTCGTTCGATCA
>JABJCF010000237.1 GCA_018665625.1 Nitrospina sp.
CTTAATGAAAATTCTGACTTCCTTCCCATCACAGATGAAAACATGACTCGTTTCTGGATAACCTTGCCACAGGGGGTCAATTTTGTATTAAAAAATTTTCAGCGTATGAATGGAGGGGAAATTTTCATTCCCAAGATCCCCTCTATTAAAGTAGTGGATCTTGCAAAAGCCATGGCTCCAGAAACTCCTCAAAAAACAATTGGTGTCCGCCCTGGGGAAAAAATTCATGAAATCATGTGCCCTGCCGATGACTCTCATCTAACTCTGGAATTTGATGACCATTTTGTGATCAAACCAACAATTCAGTTTAGCAATATCACTGATTTTTCAGTCAACAAGCTCAAAGAGGCAGGTCGACCGGTTGACAAAAACTTCGAATATCATTCTGGCAAGAACCCTCATTTTCTAAAAATTAAAGAAATCGTTGAATTCAATAACCTTGCAGGCTTCTGATTTTAAAACTGCCTGTGCTTAAAACCAAAAGGTTTGGAGTAAAAAAGGTGCTCGCTGATTTTGAGCAAAAGTTAAACTATGATTAGCCGCCTAGCTCTTGGCACTGTTCAGTTTGGTATCCCTTACGGAATCGCAAATAAAACCGGGCAAGTGAGCCGCGAAGAAATCCCTAAAATCTTAAGTCGAGCCTGGGCCAGCGGAATCGATACCCTCGACACCGCTATGGAATATGGAGAAAGCGAGGAACGTCTCGGGGAAGCAGGTGTCCAGCAATGGAAAATTATTTCGAAACTACCGGAAATTCCTGAGCATTGCAGTAACGTTGCCTCCTGGCTAGAAGAATCTTTAATTAGATCACTGGATAGGCTAAAAGTTCCCAATATCTACGGACTTTTACTTCATCGTCCACAGCAACTTCTTGGCCCTCAAGGTAAGGTTCTTTATAGAGCATTGGTTGACGCTCGAGAACAGGGTAAGGTTGAGAAAATTGGTATATCTGTTTATAGTCCAGATGAGTTAGACGCTCTTTGGCCATATTACAAGTTCGACCTGATACAGGCCCCATACAATATTCTTGATCGCCGCCTGGTTTCATCAGGTTGGTTGGCCCGGCTCAATCAATTTGGCTCTGAAGTTCATGTTCGTTCTGTTTTTCTTCAGGGTTTGTTATTGATGGAAACTGGCAAGAGACATGATAAGTTTAATCGGTGGCAATCCTTGTGGGATGATTGGCATAGGTGGTTGGTTGAACATAAGTCAACCGCCCTTCAAACTTGCCTGGGCTTTGCCTTATCGGAAAGTGAAATTACGCGTGTGGTGGTTGGTGTGGATAGCTTGCAACAACTGGAAAAAATTATTGCCACAGACAACCTAAGTCTTAGCGCATTTCCAGAAAGTATTGAATGCGCAGACGTAGATCTAATTGACCCCACTGAATGGGCAAAGTTATGATAGATAATATACTTTTAGGAATTTTAAGGGACTCACTGGAGATCAGTGGCTATTAAATTTTTCGTATTGCAAACCAGAACCTCATTTAAGCCCACATTCAATCGAACAATACGGATCCTGATCAGGACTGATAATTGATATGAAAATCGAATTAGGATCACTTGCGAAAAATTCTCACATCAGTTTATTTTTGTTGAAACCAGATCATGTTACTCCAGATTATGTATCTTGGCTGAATGACCCTCAAGTCAACCAATACTTGGAGTGCCGATTTACAAAACATACCATAGAATCAACTAGAAAATTTATTCAGGCCACGCTGGACTCACCAAATAATTTATTCCTTGGCATAACTAGCCATTTGCTTAACCGGCATGTCGGAAATATCAAGATTGGACCGATTGATAAGAATCATGGACTTAGTCCAATTGGTATAATGATTGGAGATAAAAATGCCTGGGAAAAAGGAATTGGCAGCCAAGCCATTAATTTGATGCTGGAAATTGCTAGAAACCAGCTTTTACTACGCAAGGTAACAGCAGGTTGTTATGGATCAAATATTGGAAGCCAAAGAGCGTTTGAAAAAAGTGGCTTTATAATTGAAGCGGTATGCAAACAACATTACTTACTAAATAGAAAATTAGAAGATTGGATTTTAATGAGCAAATTTCTAAAGTAAAAACAATGGAATTTTCGACATCTACGGTTATCTTATTAAATATAAACTTTCCTTATCGCTAGAGAAATCCAAAGAAAAGGTTAGAATCTGTTTTTTTTAAAGGGTATTTGCTTGAAGACAATTGCTATTTTACAGGCCCGCATGAACTCCACTCGCTTCCCCAATAAGGTAATGCGAACGATCTGCGACACACCTATGATCGGTCTTTTACTTAAGAGGCTTTCCAATGCAAAACTTATTGACCAGATTGTACTCGCCACCTCGGAAGACCCTTGCAACGATCCTCTGGAAAGATATGTTGCTGGATTAGGCTATCCCGTTTTTAGAGGAAGTGAAGATGATGTTCTCGACCGGTATTATCAGGCAGCAAAAAAATTTAAAGCGGATAGCGTTGTACGTATTTCCGGTGATTGTCCCTTGATTGACCCCACTATTGTTGACGAAGTTTTAACCAAGTTCCAAAATTCCCATGTTGACTATGCATCCAATGTTACTCCACCAACTTACCCAGATGGCCTGGATATTGAGGC
>JABJCF010000238.1 GCA_018665625.1 Nitrospina sp.
AATGCCACAGTAAATGTAAATTGGAGCCTTAAGGGGAAATAAAATTATCGCTTTTATTCAGATATTATTTAATTTAATTAGATTTTATTAATGTGTTTTATTTGTTAATAAAATTAAAATGACAAATTAATCGAAAATATATTATCAGCAAAATATCAAGAAAAAACCAAATTTTTCCGATAAATACCATTAAATCAACACTTTAATTACTTAGGGCCATTGCCTTCAAAAACCCTAAAAACACACGCTTTTATTTTACATATCATTTAATGAGGGCGGCAAATATAATAGGTTGTATACCTTCATTTTTTACAGTTTGGAGTTAAGAGAATAATGAGTTTGATAAGCAAAGTGGTTATTGGCAACATTTTTGCCTTTTTAATATTTCTACAGCCCCTCATGGTTAATGCGGAGGGTGAATCCCCTCTTCCCATTTCCTTAAGCCTTAAAGAAACCATTGAGGATACCTTAAAAAATAATGTCAGCATTGCTGTTCAGAAATACAATTCCAAAATATCCGAGCAATCAATTTATGAAGAGGAAGCAGATTTTGATATGACTCTTGATTTTGATGTGTCTGTTGGGGAGGAAACGGCTCAATCTGCAAGTGCATTTGCCAACCCCGCCAAAAGCAGAAATCAAAACTACGATTGGGATTTTTCCATCGCTCAAAAATTTGTTACTGGTGGCGACTATGAATTGAGTTTCGATAGTAATAGAAACCGAACCAATTCCACGGTGGCAGGTCTCAACCCGCAATATTCTTCTGAGTTAAATTTAACGCTGACTCAGCCTTTGTTAAAAGATTTTGGGATTGATAATAATAAGAGCGAAATTTATATCGCTAAAAATAACCAGAAAATTTCAGATTATGAGTTTATGGATTCTGTCATTGATGTCATTACCGATGCTGAAAACATATACTGGGATCTGGTATTTAGTATTGAAGATTTAAAAGTTAAGAAAAAATCATTAGAACGAGCGCAGGATTTAGAAAAGCAGGTTAAGGCACAAGTTGAAGTGGGAACAATGGCTCCCCTGGAAATACTTCAAGCGCAATCAGAGGTTGCCTCGCGCGACGAACTTCTTTTAAGCGCACAGGATACAATTCTCGACAATGAAGATATTTTAAAAAATATCCTGAATTATTCATTCGATTCAAAACAAGGGCAATCGCGTCTTCGCCCCACTGAAGCCCCTGTATTCGACCCTGGGACTGAAGGGACATTAGAAGAAGCTCTTCAAGAGGCTTTGAGTCAAAGGCCAGATTTACTGGGCAAAAAGAAAGGGCTTGATAATCGAAATATAGAAGTCAAATACAACGAAAATCAAACCTACCCCACACTCGACCTTGTTTCCAGCTTGGGTTTGAACGGGATTAGTGGTGAGGCTGTTAATATAACTTCAGGGTCTTTTCAGGGGACAAGTAAATTCGGAGGTGGGTACGGTAATTCGCTCAGTGATCTGGGATCGGGTAAGTACCATTTGTGGCAGTTTGGTTTGAATTTCAGCTATCCCATTGGAAATCGTGCTGCTAAAAGCAAACTTGTAGCTAAGAAACTCGAGGTTGCCCAATTATTGCTGGATATTAAGGACCTTGAAAAAACCATTGCTGTAGAAGTCCGCGAAGCCTATCGCCAAATTAAAACCGACATTAAAAGAGTTCATGCTACCCGTCTGGCAAGAAAGCTTGCAGAAGAAAAGCTCAGTGCAGAAGAGAAAAAGTTTGAAGTCGGTCTATCAACCAGTTTCAATGTCCTTGAATTTCAAGAAGACCTTGCTGAGCAACAAAGCAATGAGATCAAAGCTGTCATTGACTATAAAAAATCTAAAAACCGTCTACGACAAGTCAAAGCCCAAACCCTTAAGGACAATAACATTGAAGTGTCTGAAAGCGATAAAACATGAAAAAAACCCTGATTCTGATCGGGGTGTTGATTCTCTTTACCGCGCTTTATTTATCCGATAGTGAGTCTGAGGCACCCCCCAAACCTGCATTCAAATTTGCTGAAGTAACGCAGGGGCCAATCTCAATAAAAATTTCCGCCACCGGTGTTGTAGAACCCAACTTTAAGGTCGAAGTAAAATCCAAAGCCAGTGGAGAAGTTTTATCCTTCCCACTGCTTGAAGGTGACAAGATAGACAAAGGCACCTTGCTTCTTCAGTTGGATAAGTCTGACGAAAAAAGAAATGTAGCCAAAGCCAAAGCCGACTTATCCAGTGCTACAGCAAAGCTCAAAAAAGCTGAAACTGCTCTCCTGCTTCAAAAAACAAAGTATGAAACAGATATAAAAACCTCTCAATCTGAAGTGCACACTGCAATTGCTAATCTCAAAGAAAGTGAAGATAAGCTAAAAAGACAAATTGAACTTTTTGAACAAAAGGTAGTGTCGCAAGAATCTTTAGATTCGGCTCAAACCTTGTTCGATATCAATCAGCAAAAATTGATCCAGGGGGAATCGCAATTTCAGAAAGCAAAAGATTCAATACATGACATAGCAATGAAGGGAAACGAAATCGAACTTGTTAATACTGAGGTTCAACTGGCAGAAATCGCATTAGATGAGGTGCAGGAAAGGCTGGAGGAAACAGAAATCTTTGCACCCATAACCGGGGTTATTATTGAAAAATTGGTAGAAGAAGGCCAGATAATAGCATCTGGAATATCTAATGTCAGCGGGGGAACCGCCCTCGCCTCAATTGCTGATATGTCTCGTCTCTTAATAATAGCCGACATAGATGAAACCGATATTGGGTCTGTTAAAGTAGGTCATGAGGTTACCATTACGGCAGATGCTTTTCCTGAGAAAAAGTTTAAAGGCCGTGTAAAACGCATTGCTCCACAAGGTTTAGTTGAAAACAGCATTACCATATTCAAAGTAAAAATCGAGGTTCTTGGTAAGGGGAGAAAAAATTTAAAACCCATGATGTCGGCCAATATAGATATTATGACCAGGCACATTGAAAATACCATTTACACTTCCAGAGCGGGCATTCGTGATGGTGAAGATGGGAAGTTTGCCATGGTTCTAAAAAATGATATCCCTGAAAGAATTGAAGTGAAAACTGGGATAAGAAACCCCATTCACGTACAAATTATTTCAGGGCTGGCATCTGGGGATCAAGTAATTCTCGGTGACTGGGAAAAGGCGTTGGAAGAAGCAAAAAACTCCAGTGGTAAAGGCTCTTCACTCAAAAAGATTTTATGGATGATCCGCTCCAAGTAAATATGAGGTCGCTTTGATTTCCATCGAAAACCTTTCTAAAATTTATGATTCTGGAACATTGTCGGTTACGGCTTTGAAGGAAGTCAGCTTTCAAATCGATAAAGGTGAGTTTGTCGCTATAATGGGACCGTCAGGAAGTGGCAAATCTACCTTGATGAACCTGTTGGGTTGCCTGGATCTACCCACTGCCGGTAAATATGAATTAGAAGGGCTTGATATTGGAAATCTAAAAGCCAATCAATTGGCAGAAGTAAGGAATAGAAGGATAGGATTTGTGTTTCAAAGCTTCAACCTTCTTCCAAGAGCAACAGCTTTAGAAAATACCGAATTGCCCCTACTCTATGGAAGAGTTAAAAACTCCACTGAAATAGCTATGCAGGCCTTGGAAAGAGTTGGGTTGAAACATAGGGCCAAGCACAAACCTACAGAGCTTTCAGGAGGAGAAAAGCAAAGAGTGGCTATAGCAAGAGCTCTTGTTAACCAACCTGCAATTATTCTGGCTGATGAACCCACTGGCAATCTTGATTCAGTAACGGGAGAAGAGATCATGTCCCTTTTTCATGAACTGAATGAACAAAAGGTGACCCTTATTATAGTTACCCATGAAGAAGAAATCGCTCGTCAGGCAAAACGAATTATTAAAATGAAAGATGGAAAAATTACTCAGGACAAGATACTTGAGGAGACTTCATGCTGATTCTTGACTTATTCAAGATGGCGTTAAGAAGCTTGATATCCCATAAACTACGCACATTTTTAACTGCACTGGGAATTATCATAGGCGTGGCTTCTGTTATATCCATGATTTCCATTGGTGAAGGAGCACGACAGCAAACTTTAAGCACCATATCCAAATTTGGAACAAATATTATTACCATCAAACCGGGGCAGAAAAAATCCCGACATGTTTCCACAGGTAAAGTAGATACTCTAATTTTGGAAGATGCGCAGTTTATTGAAAAGCATGTTCCTCTTATAACCGGGGTAGCTGCTCAGGTTTATCGTTCAGCCCAGTTAAAATATGAAAATAAAAACTCAAATACAACGGTTCGCGGTACAGGCAAAAGTTATGTTCGTCTGGCAAATTTTGAAATGGCTAAGGGACGTTATTTTAATCAACAGGAAATTAATGCAGCTAAAAGAATATGCGTTCTCGGAGCTACCGTCGTAAAAAATCTTTTTGAAGAATCCAATCCTTTGGGTAAAACCATCAAAGTTGACGGGAAAAACTTTATGGTCATTGGGGTGACCGAACCCAAGGGAGCTTTAAGCTGGTTTGATCCAGATGATCAGATTTTCATACCCGTTACAACGGCTCAAAAACGTGTTTTTGGAATGAAACACATTCAGTCCATTGATGTGCAAGCGGCAAATATCGAAGATCTTGAAATTATAAAAGAAGACATAGCCCAATTGTTGAGGCTGCAACATAATATTGGCGATGGTAAGGAAAATGACTTCTACGTACAAAATTCGTCGCAGTGGTTAAACAGTTGGGGAGATGCCGCAAAAACTTTTACTTACCTTTTAGGTGGAATTGCAGCCATTTCATTAATGGTGGGTGGAATTGGTATTATGAATATTATGTTGGTTTCAGTTACTGAACGGACCCGGGAAATTGGCATTCGAAAAGCTATTGGCGCTAAGAAAAAGGAAATCCTTGAACAATTTCTTATTGAGTCCGTGCTAATAAGTTTTCTTGGCGGAGGAGTAGGAATCTTATTAGGAATCACCATATCTAAGATGGTATCGAAAATTGGAGGATGGGAAACAATTGTTTCTTCCCAATCCATTATTCTAGCCTTTGGTTTCTCTGTGGGAATCGGAATATTTTTTGGTTTTTATCCTGCTAATAAGGCCGCTAATATGAATCC
The DNA here is from genome assembly GCA_018665625.1 of Nitrospina sp. The sequence goes on from JABJCF010000238.1 coordinate 5,102, forward strand.
GATTGAAGCCTTGCGTTACGAATGATCTTTCCTGTAAGAAGGACTCCTTCTTCTTGCCATAACATCAAATATCTTATATTTTAGTTGTCTATTATGGATATCCTTCCAGACAAAAAGAAATTTATCCATCTGTCGGCTTCTTCATCTCGTGTTCCTGTGTGTGGTGAAGAAAGCTTTCCTGCCCTCGACCCATTTCTTTTGTTTCAAGAGCTGTTTAAAAATTCAAAGCGATCATTTTTACTAGAAAGTGGGAAAGGCCCCACAGAGACTGCACGGTTCTCGATTTTTGGTGAATCGAACTCCAAACAGCTGCAATTTTTCAGAAAGAAAGCAATCCTGTATGAAAATGATACGCTGAAGTTTGAGTTTGGCGAAGTTAAAGAAGCTTTTAAATTATTGGACTTTAACAAAGATACGCAATGCGTTGACTACATTCCCCATTTTTGGGGAGGCTGGGTTGGTTTCGTAGGGTATGAGGCAGGCGCCCTATTTGAAAATATTAACCTTCAGACCTCATCTAACAACCTTCCAGATATTAGTTTCATGGAAGTTGAGGAATTGTTTATCTATGATCATAATAGTCATAAACTAAAGTTTATAATCTCTGGCGACAAAAAAACAAAAGATTCAGATTATGAGGAATTTTTTCAGAAGATTAAACAAGTCTGGAAGGAGGTGCAAATAGCTTTAGAAAAAATCAGTTCTGAAAAATCACTTAATGCTAATTATAAAAAGCCTTTTCCTGCTACTTCAATCAAATCCTATTTGAATAAAAATGACTATATGCAAAAAGTCGATAAGGCTAAGGCGTATATTTGTGATGGCGATATATATCAAGCAAATCTTTCACAAAAATTTGAAACTCCGTTTGACCAAGACCCCTTAGATTTATATCAAAAATTAAGGCGGGTTAACCCATCCCCTTTTTCCGGTTTTCTAAAGTTTGACAAGCTTGTACTTGTCAGTTCCTCTCCCGAAAGATTAATAAAAGTTTCAGGGGATACCATTGAATCCAGACCTATCGCTGGAACCCGCCCTCGTAGTAAGATTGCTGAAGAAGACAAAGCTTTGGCTAGAGAGCTTTTACTAAATAACAAAGAACGCGCTGAACATTTGATGCTAGTTGATTTAGAAAGAAATGATCTTGGCCGAATATGTAAAGCGGGTTCGGTAGTGGTCACTGAGTTTATGTTTTTAGAAAAGTATTCCCATGTGAGCCACATTGTATCCAATATTTCTGGGAGTCTATTACCCAATCGCAGTATCTTTGAAATATTAAAAGCTACTTTTCCTGGAGGAACTATCACAGGTTGTCCTAAAATCAGATGTATGGAAATCATCAATGAATTGGAGCCTGTTGAACGGGGTCCCTATTCGGGTTCATTTGGATATATAGGATATGCCCCGTATATGGATTTAAATATAATAATCCGTTCAATAATTATTAATAATGGCAATGCAAGCTTCCATGTAGGAGCGGGTATTGTGGCTGACTCAATCCCAGAAAAAGAATATCAGGAAACACTGGATAAGGCCGCTGCCATGGTAGAAGCTTTATCTGCGGAGTACTAAAGAATGGATGAACCCACCGTATACATAAACGGATTATTTACTCGGCTGAGTAATGCCAAAGTATCCATTCTTGATCGAGGGTTTTGCTATGGAGATGGT
>JABJCF010000027.1 GCA_018665625.1 Nitrospina sp.
GGTCACTATTGGGATCCATGCGAACCGCATCGCAAATGATTTCGTATGAAGTCACGATGGGACTCACCATCATCGGTGTTCTTATGGTTTATGGTTCCATGAAGTTAACAACGATTGGGGCGATACAGGAAGACTTTTTCAAATGGGGGTTATTCCTTCAGCCTTTAGGATTCGTTATGTTCCTGGCGGCATCCATTGCTGAGAACAAAAGAATTCCTTTTGATAACCCGGAGGCAGAGTCGGAAATCGTCGCCGGTTATTTCACAGAATACAGCGGACTAAAATTTGGCATGTTTTTTATGGCCGAGTTTATAGAAATGGTCACCATCGGCGCGATCATGACTATTTTGTTTTTTGGCGCGTGGCACATCCCGTTTTTAACAACCGCCACGTTATTAGGTTGGTTTGATTTTCTGGGCACAACTGGCGCAAACCTGATTGTAATGCTTATTCAGGTCGGTGTGTTTTTCACGAAAGTGATTTTCTTTATCTGGTTGCAGATGACGATTCGATGGACGTTGCCACGATTTCGTTATGACCAAATCATGAAATTGGGTTGGAAGATTCTTCTCCCTCTTTCTCTAGCGAACATTTTAGTGACCGGGATCATTATCCTGGTGCTTAATTAAAGGAGGCCTGTCAATGGCCTATTATGTAAATAGAAATCTCAAGATGACTTTATGGGAGAAACTTTATCTCCCAGAGATTATAAGAGGGATGGCAATAACTTCCCGACATTTCTTTTTGAACCTCTTTGGTTTCATTCCTTTTTTATTAGGAAATAAAAAGGAAAGACCCATCATGACGGTCTATTACCCTGAAGAGCAGGTGCAATATCCTATCGCTTATCGGGGACGACCGGTATTGGCTCAAAATGAAGATGGACAGCCCGCTTGCGTTGCCTGTGGCTTGTGCGAAATAGCCTGCCCGGCATATTGCATTCACATTGAACCGGGTGAAAATAGCGGCAAACAAAATCAGTATGAACGTTGGCCTGATGTTTTTAATATCGACTACGCGATTTGTATTTTTTGTGGCAACTGTGAAGAAGCTTGCCCTGAAGAAGCAATTTTCATGAGTGACGATTGCGAAATCTCAATGTTAGATCGCAAAAAAATGCTCTACACAAAAGAGCAGCTTTTAACTCCGGTGGCTGAATTGCAAAAGCGAATTGAGTTCACCCGAAATATGTACGCCAAATGGAATTATTAATTTTCTATCCTATTGCAGGGTTGTGTGTCGCACTGGCTCTGGGTGTAATTTTTAACACCAGTCCCGTAGGTTCCGCCATGTGCCTCATTGGTATGATGCTGGGTCTTGCCGCGATATTTGTATTGCTGCAAGCTCACTTCATTGCGGTTCTCCAGATCATTATTTATGCAGGTGCGATCATGGTTTTATTTATGTTCGTTATCATGCTTTTAAATTTAAAAGAATCTGCTTCTGCGGATTGGGTATCCAGAGATAAAAATCTTTTGATCTCCATACTGACCGGCGCACTTGCGGTAGGAATTTTATACAAAATTATTGATGTCACTTTTTCTGCGGATTTAAATTCCCCAGCGACTCTTCCGGATACATTTGGAACTGTTGCGACGGTGGGTGAATCTTTATTCACGGACTTTGTGTTGCCATTTGAAATAGCATCCCTATTATTATTAGCAGCTATGATCGGGGCAGTTGTCCTGGCCAAGCCTAAATTGGACTGATTATGTTTGAGGGTACAGTTCCTTTAGAACATTATTTAGCTTTAAGCGCGGTTCTTTTCGTAATTGGAATCGTAGGTGTATTGGTTCGTCGCAACGTGATCGTTGTGTTCATGTCAGTAGAAATTATGTTGAATGCCGTGAACATCTCTCTGATTGCTTTCGACAACTATTTAAATCTTACCAACGGTCAGATTTTTAGTTTTATGGTCATGTGTGTTGCAGCTGCGGAAGTATCTGTGGGCCTGGCAATTATCATCGCCCTGCATCGCAATAAACCGACCGTCAATCTTGATGAGTTTAACCTGTTGAAGTGGTAATAAAAGTATGTTGCTAAAATTAACTTGTCTGGTACCTCTGTTTCCGTTGATCGGATCAATCATCAACGGTTTTTTTGGACTGCGCATTGGGAAAAATGCAGTTGGGATAATTGCGGCCGGAAGCATGGCCCTGTCTTTCCTGACATCCATCCTGATTTTTGTGGGTTTTCTCATGTTACCGGAAGGCCAGCATGTTTTCGAACAAGTGGTCTGGACCTGGTTTGGTGCGGGTGACTTTTCTGTCGATTTTGGCTTTCAAGTAGACCCTCTGACTTTGGTTATGATGTTTGTCGTTACCGGGGTCGGATTCATCATTCATGTATACGCCATTGGTTATATGCATGAAGAGTTTAGCTTCTACCGGTTCTTTGCATACTTCAACCTGTTTGCAAGTATGATGTTGCTTCTGATCATGGGCAATAATTTCCTGCTTATGTTTATCGGCTGGGAAGGTGTGGGTTGCTGTTCCTATTTCCTTATCGGCTATTATTTTGAAAAGAAATCGGCCTGCGATGCCGGAACCAAAGCTTTCATCGTCAACCGAGTGGGAGACTTCGCTTTCCTGCTTGCTGTCATGTATATCTTCAACATCTTTGGAACCATCGACTTTACAGAAGTCATGCATGCTGCCCCTGAAAAACTTATTTATGCCGGGGAAGCCGTAACCATAATCACTTTACTATTATTTGTTGGAGCAACCGGTAAATCGGCGCAGATTCCTTTATACACCTGGTTACCCGATGCAATGGAAGGCCCAACCCCTGTTAGTGCTTTGATCCATGCTGCTACCATGGTCACCGCAGGTGTTTATATGATTGTACGTTGTAGCGTCTTATTCAATCTGGCGCCCATGACCATGATGGTCGTTGCCGGCACAGGTGCCGCAACAGCGATAATGGCTGCCACCATTGGCATGACTCAATTTGATATCAAACGGGTATTGGCCTATTCCACAGTTAGCCAGATCGGCTATATGATTCTCGCTTGTGGAGTCGGGGCATACACTGCGGCGATCTTTCATCTGGTGACCCATGCATTCTTTAAAGCCTGTCTCTTTTTAGGATCTGGAAGTGTTATCCACGGAATTCATGGCGAACAGGACATGCGCAAGATGGGCGGACTCAAAAACTATATGCCTGTCACATATTGGACGTTTCTGGTCTCCACCCTTGCCATTGCAGGAATTCCTCCTTTATCAGGATTCTTTAGTAAAGATGAGGTTCTTTATCATGCGCTGATGGACGGAAATATAATTTTTTGGGGA
>JABJCF010000239.1 GCA_018665625.1 Nitrospina sp.
ACATCCACCGTGGCATAAGACAGACAATCAATGATGACATGAGGGAGAGTCGCACCGCTTCCGTCTAACAGGTATTTTTCGACAGGGTGGATTTCATCTTGAGGCTGCTTCATCATACTGCAATACAAAGGCATGACCACAGAACCCGTTGATTCAATTTCAGCAATCAACTGTTTGATAGGCTGAATATCATCTGCTAGATAATGTGTCCGGTATAAAAGAACAGCGATGATCTTTTTATTTTCTTTTTTGGCTTGTTTAACATATTCCTGATCTACATATTCAGGGAGAAAACCAAATTCATGAAAAGGCTCAGGCTCCTGCCATCCTAAAGATGTTCCACAATAGAGATCGCTTAAATATTTTAACGATTCGATAATATGCCCAGAGTGACAAGCCTCGTAATACGAAAACATTTTTTGGCAAACGGGAACCGGGGCAGTAGAAAGCGATAAAATAGAGGGGTCGTCATTTTTATAACCGGGAAGACAAATGAACGGCAGATTTTTAGCGTGTGAAATCTGATTCATCTTTTCCAATGACTCTTTATTGAACGACAGGCCACCTAGGTTTCGGGTGACAAGGATATCACCCGCACTCAATTTATCTTCTATGCTGTCAAATTGCGAAAGATAAAAAGTACATACCTCTATGCCAATCTCTTTGGCCGCGGGAATATTTTTTGAGAAAACATGGTAATCGGAGGAGGTAGAAACAAATATATATATGGACATGATATGTATCTTAATTCCTTAAAGCATAATTTTTTCCTGATGGTGAGCATCTGCCATCAAAACATAACGCCCTTGAAAAGTGTTGGCGATTTTCCTCAACAATGCAGAACCTGCAAATCGTGTATTCGAATCCACTACAAAACTCAATAAACCTAATTTTTTCACCCGATCTGCTAATCCGTTCAGATCTTTGGAAAGCGAATTCCTAAATGGAACATTTACCCGCCCGTCGGAGATGACAACCATCAGGCTTGTTAGATGTCGCTTTTTCTTCGCAAACCCTTCTGCCATCTTGAGGGCCGCATCCATGGCATGCATCAATGGGGTTTTACCTTTGGCAGAAATAGAGTCGAGGACTTTTGAAATATGGAATACGTTTCGGGTAGGGCGCAAAAACACTTTTGCCTCAACGCCCTCAGTACCTACAATAGCGACCATGTTCTTTTTTTGATAATCACACTTAAGAATACGTTGCACCAACCCCTTCGCGAAGGAAAGTCGGTCTTGGGTTCCCATTGAAGCAGATGTATCCACCACCAACAAATGCAACTGCTTGTTACCTGAAATTTTTCTCTTGTACCTCAAGTCATCCAGGCTGATATCTGACAAATGCTTTTTACCTTTTCTAATTCCGGCTACAAGTGTGGGAAAAAAAGCGATATCTGAAGGCCCTCGTGCCAGCTTCTTATTTTCGGAGTAACCATGAGTTCTACCGTATTCAGAGGTTTGTTTCGTAAATGTGTTTTTTCCTGATGTCCCTTTTCGTGTTAAACGCGATAACAACTCCAATGTTTCAAATCTTTGCTGTGCAGGGTCTTGTTCCGACTGGAACGAAGAGAGACCTTTTTGCGAATCCGAAGATTCGTTTTCAGATAAGGATTCATTATTGCCTAAATTGGATGAGTTGTTGCTTTCAGGTTTGCTCGAATTATTATCTGAATCCGTAGAGTCATTATTTTCTGGGGGGTGAAACTGGCCTCGATGGTTCAACGCATACTCTGCAGCCTTATAAACATCCTTCTCATTGACTTCCAATCTTCCATCCCATGCAGCTAAGGCAACCGCGGTTTTGGTCATCACCAACTCTGCACGATGACCTTCTGAACCCGATTGCACTGCCAGCTCTACGATTTGATCCAAAAGAGAATCCGGTAACTTAACTTTTGCTAGCAGACCTCTTGCTTCTTCAATTCTTTCCAGGTATTTAGCCTCTTCTGCAGACCATTTATCTGCAAAACCTACTTTGTCTTTTTCCCAGGCCAATCGGCGGCGAATTATTTCTTTGCGGATTTCTAAGTCTGTCTCAGTTTTAATTTGAACAGAAATTCCAAATCGATCCAATAACTGTGGACGCAGTTCGCCTTCCTCCGGGTTCATCGTACCTGTCAGAATAAAATTGGACGGATGCTCATGGCTGATCCCTTCACGTTCTATACGATTGACTCCCATTGCCGCTGCATCGAGGATTATGTTGACGAGATGATCCTCAAGGAGGTTCACCTCATCAATGTAAATGATTCCGTTATTTGCTTTATGCAAAAGCCCGTATTCTATTTTGGTTTCACCGGATTTAAGAGTCTCAGGAATATTGATGGTGCCGACTACCATTTCTTCCGTGGAAGACAAAGGCATTTCCACTAAAGGCACCGTCTTAATCGAATTCGAAATCTCGAGAATAGATTTCAACCCGCGAACGGTTGTCGATTTAGCAGTTCCCTTTTCTCCAAAAATAAGAACCCCGCCAATGGCCGGATTAATTGCATTCAATATAAGAGATTCTTTTAACTTTTCCTGGCCCACTACGGCCGTGAATGGGAAACTGGACATAATAATTGCTTATTTGTTAATTAATTTAAGAACTGGCTTGAGGAGAAATCACCATAATAGAGACATCG
>JABJCF010000240.1 GCA_018665625.1 Nitrospina sp.
AAAATCACTTTCCCATCAATATTTCTAGCCGCCCGGCCGGAAGTCTGAATTAGAGAAGTGGTGGATCTTAAAAAACCTTCTTTGTCCGCATCCAGAATAGCGACCAGCGAAACCTCGGGTATGTCTAATCCCTCTCGAAGCAGATTGATTCCTATCAAGGCATCGAATTCGCCGAGACGAAGTTCGCGAATGATCTGTGTTCTTTCCAGCGTGACAATGTCTGAGTGCAAGTACTTTACTCGGAGTCCCATTTCCGAGAGATGCTCGGTGAGGTCTTCTGAAAATCGTTTGGTCAGTGTGGTGACTAGAGTGCGCTGTTTTTTTTCTGAACGAATTCGAATTTGATGGTAAAGATCATCCACCTGACTTGCGATGGGTTTGATTTCAATTTCCGGGTCGACCAATCCAGTAGGTCGAGCGATCAATTCCGTGACATTATCCTTGCACTTCTCAAGCTCGTATGAATTCGGTGTCGCCGATACATAAATGATGTCTTTGACATGATTTCCAAATTCTTCAAATTTAAGAGGTCGGTTGTCAAACGCCGAAGGCAGGCGAAATCCATAACGAACCAGACTTTCTTTTCGAGAACGATCCCCTTTATACATCCCCTGCAATTGTGGCAACGTCACATGGCTTTCGTCTATGATGAAAAGAGAATCTTCAGGGAAATAATCCAGTAGTGTGGGGCCGGGTATACCCGGTTCGCGAGCCATGAGGTGACGCGAGTAGTTCTCAATTCCCTGGCAATAACCCACTTCCTTAATCATTTCCAGATCAAACAAAGTTCTCTGGTCAATGCGTTGCGCTTCGATCAACAGATTCTGGCTTTCAAAATAGCCAATTCGTTCAATCAGTTCTTTGCGGATGTTAACCATAGCCCGTTGCAGAGGTTCCTGTGGGGTCACATAATGGCTGGCAGGGTAAATGGCGATGCGATCCAGTTTAGCAATCGGTTGCCGGGTGAGCGGGTCGAAGGATGAGATGCGTTCGATCTCGTCACCAAAAAACTCGATACGAATCGCTTCATTTCTTTCATAAACAGGAAGGATTTCCAATACGTCACCGCGAACCCGAAAGGTGCCGCGCTGAAAATCTATATCGTTTCTTTTATATTGAATCTCGACCAGTTTTTCGAGGGCATAATCGCGCTCCATTTGTTTTCCACGTTCCAGAAATAACAACATGCCCTGATAGGCTTCCGGTGATCCCAGTCCATAAATACAGGAAACACTGGCAACGATGATCACATCGCGACGCTCAAACAGCGAATGTGTGGCCGAGTGACGCATCTTGTCGATTTCGTCATTGATGGAAGCGTCTTTTTCGATATAAGTGTCTGTCTGCGCCAAATACGCTTCAGGCTGGTAATAATCGTAGTAACTGACAAAATAACCCACCGCGTTATCGGGGAAAAAAGTTTTGAATTCGTTATAGAGCTGCGCCGCCAGAGTTTTGTTGTGAGCGAGTACCAGAGTGGGCTTCTGAACTTTCTGAATCACATTGGCAATGGTGTAGGTCTTACCCGATCCGGTAACCCCTAATAGCGTTTGAGAACTCGGGCTGGTTTCCAGACCCTTTACCAATTGCTCAATCGCCTGTGGCTGATCTCCCGCTGGACTGTAATCAGATATTAATTTGAAGGGTTGCATGTGATTATTAAATATTCTTCCCCCTGATAAGGGGGACCGAGGGGGTTGGGCTGATTAAATTTCTAAATTACAGTCTATCAACTTTTCTGCTTCAGGTCTTTAAGCAAACGGTCAAAACTTTTCTGATAAGCATCGTGGTCTTTCCACTCTTTGAAGTCACCAATATGCCGGGTTCGTTTGATATCAGGGGGCCAACCGATTTTAATATCCATCACTGTATCATCAGAAAAGGAAAGTCAATAATCTCTGCTATGTCATCGCGAGCCGCGAAGCGGGGTGGCGATCCAGTTTATGGATTGCTTCGTCACATTCTTCTCCTCGCCATGACAGCTTTTTGCACGCAATCTGTCGTAGCCTGTTCAGCCAAGTTTAGTTCTGTCATTTAGTTGATTTATGTTAAATTATGAGCTTCGGAATTCCAAGAGCTGATCCCATCGTTTTTTCGTATTCCAGAGTTAAAATCTAATAAAGTCCCTTATTTACTCATGAGATATCCGGGCGAATGCCCGTTGGAGAAGAATTTTTGGAAAACCACGAAGATATTGTCAAAACAATCCAATTAAACAATAGCGAAATAACCTTAGTCGGCACGGCGCATGTCTCGCAATTGAGTGTTGAAATGGTGGAAGAAAAAATTTCTACCGGCGACTACGATTGTATCGCTGTTGAGCTTTGTGCGCCACGTCTGGAAAATATCACCAATCAAGCCTGGTGGAAAAATCTGGATATTTACCAGGTCTTCAAGAAAAAGAAAGCCGGACTGCTTTTGATCAACCTGGCTCTGACCGCTTACCAGAAACGGCTGGCAGAAAGAATAGGGGTTGAAGCGGGTAAAGAGATGCTCCGTGCTGTAGAGCTTGCCCGGGAAAAGGGCCTTCGCCTTGAAGTCATCGATCGTAATATTTCAACGACTCTTCATAGATTGGTTACGGAAGTTTCTTTTTGGCAGAAGTTTAAAATAGTCGGTGGTTTGATCGCTGGGGTTTTTGTCGGCGAAGAAATCAGTGAAGATCAAATAGAAGATTTAAAGCGCGGTGACATGCTACATGCCGTAGTCAGCGAGTTTGGTGAAGAGTTGCCAGAAATCAAACGGGTGTTGATCGATGAACGCGATGAATACATGGTAGGTCGGTTGGCGCAAATTTCCGAAGCCTTCCATGCGCCTAAAAAAATTCTTGCGCTGGTTGGAGCCGGTCATCTTCAGGGCATGATGCCCAATTTGCAGTCCCCCCCCGATGCCCAGCATTTGGAAGAGCTCGATAAGAAACCGCCGCCTGGTAAATTAGGGTTGTATATCGGTTGGGGTATTTGTGCTTTGATTCTAAGCATGTTTGTGGTGGGGTTCATGAAATCCCCGGAGCTGGGAGGGCAATTGGTCGTCACATGGGTTTTGCTCAATGGCGGATTATGCGCTTTAGGCACTGCCTTGGCACTGGGGCACCCTGTTTCTATCATCGCTGCTTTTTTTGCGGCCCCACTAACCTCGTTGAATCCAACGATAGGAGCGGGGATGGTCGTGGGTTTGGTTGAGTCCTATATGCGAAAACCGAAAGTCAGCGATTTTGAATCCCTCCGCGAAGACATTTCTCAATATTCCATGTGGTGGAAAAACCGGGTCGCGAGACTTTTGCTGATTTTCTTTTTCTCCAGTTTTGGTTCCATGATCGGTACCTATGCCGCAGGGGCTTCCATCGTCACACAACTATTAAAATGATCCTTGTAAAAGGATTGGTAAGCTCCCCTTTGAAACTATTAGTTATCTAAAAACCTCAAATATATTTCCAGCTACAAATGACGGAAGAAAATAAAAACGGCTATTCGATGGAAGATTGGCAGCGTCACTACGACGAGGGCGATCTGGGATGGGACCTGGGCCAGGTTGCACCGCCGTTTGTCACCTTGTTTGAATCGAATTTAATTGTTCCGGGTAAAACTTTAGTTCCGGGTTGCGGTCGGGGACATGAAGTCGTTTATCTTGCTGAGAATGGATTTGATGTGACTGCGGTTGATTATTCAGTGGGTGCTGTAAACCATTTAAAAGCCGTAGTTGAAAAAAGACAACTGAATACCCGGATTTTACACATGAATTTTTTTGAGTTGGACCCAGCGTATAATGAAATTTATGATTTGTTGATAGAGCAGACATTTTTTTGCGCGATATCTCCTGAGCAA
>JABJCF010000241.1 GCA_018665625.1 Nitrospina sp.
GTGTTTGCGGAGGAGGTCGAAGAGTTCCTCTTTGCGTCCTATGAAGGCCGTATCTAGACTTGTACTTCCACTAGTATCCTTCGCATTCACATCCACGCCATCGATCAAGTACTTTTTGACGGCTTCAATGTCTCCATCCATTGCAGCTTCGTGAATTAAGTTGTCTGGTGCTTTGGCTGTTGTCGGTTCAGGTTTTTCAGTTTCGGCAACCGGTTCAACTGGTTTTGCTTCTGGTGGTGTAGACGATGGCTGTGCTGGCACTTCAGCAACAGGTTCAACTGGTTGAGCTTGAGGAACACGGCAGAGTTGCAGGGTGCCGCCGAGTTGCTTGGAATTGACACCAAAGACGTTAACCTTCCACTGGAAATAGGAAAAGAAGATTGATTTTAAGAGCCGCTGCCTAATCGAGGAGCTTTTTCATTTGGTTCAGATCGGCATCAAAGCCATTAAAAACCGTGATATTGGTGAATTCATTGAGTTCCCGCATGTGAAGCGGAGAACTGGAACAAACCCCTGAGATTGCGTCGGGGACCAGATCAAACTTTTCTTTTAAAATTCTCAGCCCGCCGATGGCTCCCAAGGCATCATAAGAGCAGAAGATGAATTTATGGATTCGCTTTCGTACTTCTGGGTGGCCTAGCAGCATGGCTGTTTCCCTTTGATTGATTCCGTCCGCAAATTCAACGACCCAATAATTTTTAGCGTTATTCGCATATTTCAAATCAAGTTTATTGAAGATGCTAAGCACTTCATCTTCTTTTAGTAGATAAGTTGAAGGATAGCCTAGGTAAGTAAAATCGGCATAGTGTTCGGCCCCCGCATCGTTCATGTGGAGGATGTCTTTAAGGCTTGCCGTACCTGTTACCTTCGTGCCGCGAACCCTCAGCCCCAAATTTGAAAGTGCCCGGCAACAAGCGGCTGCCGTAACACTTTTACCGGAGTTCATGGCTGTTCCGCAAATGAGGATCAGCTTGGCTCGAGGGATTTTTTTCTTTTCTTTTTTAGGAGTGAAAATCGGGTGATTTTTAGTGTTCACAATCTTTTCATTTTCATCATAAACAAACCCAAGAATTTTGACGCGAGTAGGGTCTTTTACCTGCGTGTTCTTGGAATGGATAATGCCGATAACGCCCGAGCGTGCGAGTAGGTCGACTTCGGTGACGGGCTCTGTCGGAATACGCGCTTCGTAGTAATCAGGAGCATAACGATTCCCAAAAACAAAAATGCCTCTAGAACCGTTATGAATCAAGTGGATTCTGGCGGACTTATTTTCAAGGCTTGAATGTTCACCAATTTGAACGATCTCCCCGTAAACAACATCTCCGACCTCTGGAATTTTATCCACGGGCTCGAAGAACTTAACTTGTTTGCGGGTCAGTCCGTAAGCGGCGCTTGGGAATGCGATTCCGGCTTTAATTTTTTGCATGATTGTTCCTTTAAAATAAGCTATTGTAGTGCTCGAGGCGTCGCTCTGCTCCGCCTGTTTCCCCTTTCCTCGAATTCGGGCAAAATCGTCCCCGCAGGATTCGGTGTAAGAGGCTTTTTGGATTTGCCGAGGGTCAGGACAGGGTAGAAAGAGGCTAATAGTATTTGAGGAAAAACTGGCCACCCTCCAAGGTTACCGGCAGTAAATTGTCGACGGGCAGATTCTTGAGCTCCAACTCTCATTCTGGCAAGACCTTTCAACACGCCCGAAGTTCCTATGATGAAGATTCTCATGATACACAACCCGAGGAAGGCCAACCCGTATGGAGTGAAAAGATTCGTGGAGAAATTGAGGTTTATTCTCATTTAAAAGTTGAAATACGACATGGCTTGGGGATTGCCCCTTCAGCGACTCCCCACACCCCACCAGCACCACGGCTGCGATTATTGTGATTAGTATGTGTTTCATGTCGCCCAAAGCTTAGCTTTATTGATTATTAATGCAATTTATTTATCAAGCGGCAAAAGCTCTTGAAACTGGAGCTTTCGGCACTGTTGAGATTAATAGAATTTTAGCACGTATATTTGTTTTATCCCAATTTAAAAAAAAGGCCAAACAAAGAGTCCGACCTTTGCTGGTGTGCTCTTTTAAGTGCTAATAATTGAAAAATAAATTACTGAAAAATTATATTTTAGAACGGAAGAAAGCTGAACCTATATCAGTTTGCACCTCAAGGCTCCCAGTTGCTTCTATATCAGTCCATGGGCCAATAGGCGTTGGCGCAGTTTGCAGGTGCCCTTCAA
>JABJCF010000242.1 GCA_018665625.1 Nitrospina sp.
ATGAAGAAGACGAAGAGGATGAAGAAGATGAGGACGAAGAAGGCGGTGATGAAGAAGGTGGAGGAGAGGAAGAGGATCTTTCCTATCTAACCGATATCGGCCCTGCAGCGGAGCACGAGTTTGAAGAATTTTCCTTCATGGGTCTCAGTAACCGCAAATTTACCTGGGCTGCAGCTCAACTACATATATTATTCGCATCCTTTATATTGGGTTGCCCGATGTTCGTCGTCATCATGGAAGTTATGGGTGCAAGACGAACTCAAGGAGTGCGAAAAGCAATTATTCTATCTAATGTTTTTCTCGGTGTCCTAATAGGGGTTGTAATAGGTATAACCGGGGAAGTTATAATAGGAATCCATCATGGCGTGCTGTATGGCATGTGGGCGTGCGCCTTTGGTGCGCTCTTTGTCAGCTTCCTGAACTATTTCCACAAATTAATGGGCCTCAGAGGCTCTGCCTTTGTGGGCGCTCTCGTAGGGACAGCCATAGCAATGCCACTGACCCCAGTGGAGCACTACGAAACTTCTGGCATTATCCTTGCCATCGTGTGTGGTGGCGTGGGAGGGTTACTTTCCAACGCTATCATGTTCGCCAAGTCGGACTACAAGTTCGAACGGCTTTCACATGAGATTACCAAAGTAATTGGTATCTGCTACAGTTTCACAGCTCTTTCCGGCGGACTTTTCCTTTTCGTCATGCTGGTAGCCTATAAAGATTTCATCACTTATCTTATTTCATCATTTCCAATGCTTTTCATGGTGGCCTATCCCACTCTGTTTATCTTGGAAACGGTGGTCATGTACATCTATGTTTATTCCTGGGATCCGCTCAATAAAGCCAATAAAAAAGGCCGGCATATTGTCCTCGGGGTCATATTAAATGTTCTGGGTTTATCGCTACTCGTAGCGCTGGACGGACCTGCGACCTTTATGCAGACGCCTCCAAAACCGCTGAATGAATTAATGAACATCGGTGAATGGGCAAAAATTGCAAATTCGGCTTGGATGCCACTAAACTATCACCGACTGGTGGGTAATGGCACTTTTGGTGGTTATATGGTGTGTGTCATCGGTGCTTATATGTACCTTTGGTCAGACAAAAAAGAAGATCGGGAATATTACGACTGGGTGGGGTATATCGGAAACCTGATCGGCGTAGCTATTATGATTCCGCTGCCTGCCATGGGTTATATCTTCGTCCGCGAAATCTACCAATACGATGCCACCATCGGCATGTACATTATGTCCGACAGAGAATCCATGTTCATGTTGGTTCAGGGTCTTTTAGTTGGAACCATGTTCAGTGCCAGTAATATTTATATGTGGGTCAGTATGAAACGAATAGAAAACGCCGAACGATTTTTCCCGGCGATGAAATTTGGTTTCGTTCTCATCGTTATTGCAGCCACCATCTGGTTTACACCCAGACGCTTTTTCGCCACCATGATGCCCGAACCGGGAATGGACGCCAGTATGGTTCTGCCTGACAACCTGGCATTCCTGGCTCTGATGGTATCCAAAAATACTGCGGCCTTCTGTCTGGTGACAGTGACCTTCATCAATTATATTTTTTATACAATAGCCACTAAAACCGGCAAAGTGGCTTATGGAAAGATCAATCCCCTTGGGCCTTATGTGCTCATTTTTCTTGGGTTTGCAGACATTTGGTTGATGAGCTGGATGGGAACTATTCGCGAGCTCTCGAGAATGAACTGGCATGTCTATAAAGTGTTCAAAGATGTTACGCCGGAAAAATTTGCACCAACGCTAGCGGAATCAGGATTCCATGTGACAACAATTGTATGGGCCTTCTTTATTTTGATGACAGCAATTATTTGGATAGGTATTAAATATCCAAAATCCAAAAAGAAACAATCGGAGTCGCCTGCTGCTTCACCGCAAATGGCTGAATAAGTTTTCAGGAGTGGATATTTAATGAATATTGATGCAATTATAATTGGATGCATAGTTGGACTAAGTGGACTCTATGCCCTATTCAATATATTTGGAGTTGTGGGATTAAGCTCTGGAATTGCGGTAATCGTAATTTATGGCATTCTCCTCAAATTAAACCCAGAAAAGCCTAAAGAAAAAACCGTATTCCAAAATATCAGGATTAAACTTCCTGTTATTATGATTTTAGCTGGCATTATTTGGGTCGTTGCCGGCAAGTTCAACTTCCCAATCTGGTGGCAAATCGAATTCGTTGCTTTTGCTTTTGTGGGCTTCTGTTTCTTTACCTTACTGGATTGGAAAACGCTTAAAGAAGAAAAAACGACCTTCACTTGGGTCAGGCGCTTATTAACGACCTATGCTTTCGGCTCTTTGGTTTTTATAACGGTTAGCGCACAACTTCCGCAGTTTGATCCCGAATTTGAACTCGCAAAATTAAATAAACCTCCTCTTGTACTCGGTGATGCCGCAGGGCCCGAAGTTATAGCAGCAGGTCGCGAAGTTTTTGAAAACAACAAATGTTTTAACTGCCATAAAGTTTTCTGGGAAGGAAACTCAGATCGTGGGCCAAACTTGGGAACAAAACAGATTGGCTTGTATTCTACAGACTACATCAAAGAACAGATATTGGAACCCAGAAAAATTCAGTCTCCAGGTTTTGATGATCCAAAATCTTTCAAAGCAATGCCCACTTATTACGGAGATGACCTAAGCGAGGATGAGTTGTCCGCTTTGTCCTCCTATTTAAAGACACTTCGTGACCCCACCAATATGCCGGTAGAAGGAAAATTTGGCGCTCAATGGACTTGGTGGGATGATCCAAAAATCATAGCAGAAGGAAAAGTAGTGTTTGAAGGAGCAGAGCCTGCGACAGAGGGACTCAATTGCGCTGTCTGTCACGGTAAGGATGGTATTCCGATGATGACAGGAGCCCTGGACTTTCGTGACGAGAACAATAAAGACACGGACAAGATGCCTGATCATATAGATGGTGTTCTCAAGGACTGGCCGGATGAATTATGGTACAAGCGTGTGACGCGTGGCGTTGACAATACACCTATGGCTCCCTGGGGTATGATATTCGAACATCTTTATCTATGGAAAGCTGAAGCCTATGCCAGAACTTTCCACGATCCTCTTGACAAGCGTACAGCCAAACGGCCTGTTCCGCCTGTACCGACAAAAGAAGAAATAGAAAAATGGAAAACAGATGGATTGTTTCTGGACCCACTTCTATAAAACTTGACCTATTGCGCCGGTTCTGCTCTTATGCAGAACCGGCTTTTTTTTTGTCCACTCGACAAAATAAGCCAGAACTTAATAAAGTCACATTATTACCAGCTTTTCGATACTTTTTCGATACTCAGGAGAATGAACAGAATGAGTAAACTTGATGATATTCTAAAGAATAGTTTTCACGAAGATGGAACTATCCTTATCCTTCGGGATAAATATATTGGCATTCGTGGGTGTATGGAATTGGCACAAAAAGAAATATTAAAAAACGTAAAACAATTAATCCTGCCAGGAAATCAGATTTTCGATGAAGGATTAGAAGCCCTAACAGAATCCCCATATTTGATGAATCTAGAACTTTTAAACGCCAATCAAAATGAAATTGGTGACGATGGAGCCATTGCTATTGCTAACACAAAAAATCTACCCAATTTAAAAGACCTTTCCATGTTTGGCAATGTCATTGGTGATATTGGTGCTCAAGCACTTGCAGATTCGCCACAAAGTAAAAAATACTTAAAACTGGATCTGTACAAAAATCAGTATTCAAGAAACGGCTACAAGGCACTGACCGAGTCTGACAACTTAAAAAATTGCGAAGAATTAGAAGTCTATCGAGAGTAATTTATTAATTTGAGGAGGCTTCCTCTGGCGTAAAAGTTTTTATCTGCAAAGCATGAATGAGTTTTGGGGTTCCTGTCATTTCCTCATCCAGAGCTTTATGGACAAGCCTAATACGGTCCATAACATTCAAATTCTCAAATTTTTGAGAAACTATTTTCACTGAATAGTGGCCTCCCCCACCAGCGGCTTTATGCCCGCGATGAAGATGGCTTTCATCTATGATTTCCACATGCTTGGCTTCAAGCTGTTCCCTTAAATTTTTATCGATGATATCAACAGTATCCATGGGTATTATTAGTCTCATTATTTTTGGTTAATATTATTTTTTGCCACCCCTAGCGCCAAAATCGGGGAAATCTTTGAACTGATTCAAGTTGTCATTAAATTTAGAAAAAGCGGCATGTTCCTTTTCAGTGACCAGTTGCGACCTGCATTTCGCGCATACAGGGATTTTTTGAGAATCATAGGTTCGAATCCTGTTTTTGACTCCGCAGCTGGGGCAAGGTATGATGGCTAAATCATTCATAACTGATCATAACAAAATTTAATTACCCAAAATAATTTAAATATGTTCTTTTTTCAATCATCTGGATCCAATCAAAAAATTCCATTCATGACCAAGGTTACCATGGCGGTTTGGATTCTACTTGGACTTGGCTTACTATCATTTTTTGCCTTCAGCTTTTTTATTATAGCCCTGTTGGCAGGAGTGGTTATTTTTACAGCGAATCTATTTCAAAAAAACCGTGCCCCCATATCTAATGGTGAACAACCTTTCCACACCCGTACTTACACACCAAATCAAAAACAAAAGGATGATGACATAATAGACATCTAGAATTTCTCCTTCAATTCACTCCTCTGCTTTCAAAACACATACAACACCTTTATTCGAATTTTATAATTCATCGATGTCTTTTACGGCTCAATTGTTCCCATTTTCGCGGTTGCGCTTTGGAATTTATTTTTCCAAAAATATATTGAAACAGATATCTTGCATCGGTTTTACTGGTACGTTCTCCAATCAGTCTGGAAACAATTGTGCTTTCTGCTTCAAGAAAGGGTTTTAATTGCCGACCCACTTTTTTCACAATTTGCAAATTACTAAGATCTGAAGCAGGCTCTGGTTGGGGAATGTCTTTGTTTTTTACCTTTTTACTTTCAGGACGGATTAACGATTCAATTGCTGGCAATTCAATGGATTCGAAACCAATAAAAAATGGCAACGCAAAACCAGATTCTGTTTGAGACATTTGTAATATTCCATTTTTTATATTCTGCTTATTCTCATCCTCGTCCACACACTCTTCTAACCCCTGCCACCTCAAGTCATCATTCGCGCAGCGGATTATAAGTTTTAAATCTTCCAAGTAATGCAAAAACGAATAGGTTGTTTCATCATCAATATCGGCAGGAGTAATATTCTCCTTTAAGAACCTGACCCAGTCAGCACCCTTCATATTATCTGACAGTGGAGTATTTTCTTCGGAATTTGAAATCATTATTACTTTTATATATTTTATGACTAATGAGGGCTTCCAGGCCTAGAATATGGTTTAAAGGCGCTTTTCAAATTTTTCGCGCCATTCCAATGACAAGGCTTCTTGACGAACAACTTTTCGCAATAAATCAAATTTTTTCTTTTCTTTAAACATCAGGGAGTTTATTTTATCTATAGAAAATTTCCCTAAACCATCTTTGATTTTCTCAATTGTTGCTCCAGGTTCTACCCAGCCTTTTCTTTTTACCCGAAAATAACAACCCGTGAAACCGGTAGTTTGCACTTTGCAGGCCATGCCTTGATACTTAAAAATTTTATTTAACTTGTGACAAGGTTGGCGCGGTTGGGAAACTTCAATTTCAGCTTCTCCCAAACAAAATATATCCCCAACATTTATTTGGGTTTCATCAATTCCAGCCAAGCTTAAATTTTCACCAAAAGCTCCTGGCTCAAGCACCCTATCCAATTCATTATTCCAAAAAGTAAAGTGATCCACAAAATACGCGCATACTGCCAAATCTTTCCCACCATGAATTCGTGTATCCCCGACCCCATCCCCGTGAAAACCTGACTCATCTAAAAAAATTTTTTCGTTTATTGGTTTTTTAAATATTCCTGTGCGAAATTTTTTTGCAGTCCCATTCAGCTGAACCATTGTTGGCAATGCGATATTTAATGAGACTAGTTTAAGCATAATATTTATTTATATTTTTTAGAATAACAGCTTGGCTAATTATAAAATTTATAACAATCCCGCCCACCATTTTTCGCTTTATATAAAGCATCGTCCGCTTTTTTTATCAATATTTTGACAGTATCTCCATCTTCAGGCGAAAGGCTAATTCCAATACTCAAAGTTATTTTTATTTCATTGCCTTCAATCATAAATGCAGGTCGGGTTGTTTCCAAAAGTTTCTTAGCTAATACTCCTGCGTCTTCTCGACTATTGATTTTAGGAAGAATTAAAACAAATTCATCACCACCCAACCGAGCCACGGTATCTTCTTCTCTCAAACAGGATTTCAATCTTGCACTCATAGACTCTAATAATAAATCGCCAACATTATGACCCAAGGTATCATTGATATTTTTGAATCCATCAAAATCAATATAAAGAACCGCACATTTTTGTTTGCTTCTTTTCCCTTTTGCTAAAGTCATTTCCAACCTGTCATTAAATAAAATACGGTTGGGTAGCCCCGTCAAGGAATCGTGATAAGCCATATTTCGCATTGCGGTCTCTGTTTTTTTTCTTTCCAGTTCTGCTCCAGCCCGAGCCGCAAAAATTTTTAATATTGAAAACGTACGTTTTTTGTCCAGCATAGGCTTATCATCCAAAACAGAGAGAAAACCTATTATTTTAAATTTCGAGTCAAAACAAGGAACCCCGGCAAAACTAACCGCTTTTATTTCAGCCAAGCCTCTATCATTAGGGTAAGCTTCCCTGAGTTTATTTGGATGATATGCAAGCATCCCCGCCAACACTTCTTCACCAGGGGTATCCGAAGCATCAAAAGATCTTTTTCCAATAAAATCATTATCAACCCAACCTGCTAAAACAGAACATTGAAACTCTTTTAAGTTAAGGGTTTCATTAACATAAGCATTTTTAACGGGCAACGCTTTTGCAAGATGTCGGACTAGATATTTAAAAAATTCGTCTCCAACTCTGGAGGATGTTCCTTCTACGATCTGATGAAAAGCCTCTTCATCACTATTCCTTTTAATTACCCCGCCAATACTAGCCACTACCGTTTCTAAAATGGCCTGTTCATTAGGAAGCCATGTTTTGTCAATTTGTTTCGAACCCATCGCCACAAATCCCCAATAATGTGAATTTATGACAATTGGAATTAGTAGCAAAGAGCTTATCTTCAGTTGCTTAAAAATACCTCCAGGAAAATTTGAGCCTCGTTGTTCACTGGCAATAACTAATTGATTATTTTTTAATGGAGGGAAATTTTCACCAATGCCCAGTTCTTCGTAGGAGGAACTAACATGCAAATTTTCATAATTAGCAATGCCATTTTCTACTGTCCAGGCAAATTCAAGATCGCACGAAGGAGTTCCGGCATTCTGAGCATGAGTAAAAATAAATGCTCCATCCACTTTTGCTGCGACACCTAATATTTCCAACGCCTGAGCTAGAGCAACGTTATAGTCCTGAATAGTTAAAAGCCTGTTTGTGGCCTTAGAAACTCCATTTAACAGTCGATCTTGAGCTTTTAAGGCCTCTTCCGCACTATTTTTTTCTTCTTTAGCATTTTTTAATTTAATGGCATTTCTTATAGATCTGGACAGACCATCCACTGAAAGCCTCGACTTTATTAAATAGTCCGCTGCTCCTGCTTTCATAACCTCAACGGCTTTTTCTTGATCTCCCTGCCCCGTTAAAAATATTACTGGAATATTCTGGGATTTTTCTTTTATCATTTGCAATAAAGGAACACCATCGGCTTCGCCCAAACGGAGGTCCAAAATGCAAATATTGTATTCATTTTTCTCCAGATATTCTTCAGCCCCTTTGCTGGAATGGGTAGAATCAAGAGAAACTATCGAATCGGAAAAGCCTTCACGTAGAAGCTCTTTGACAAGGAAAATATCATCATCGTCATCATCCACCACCAGAACTTTTAATTGATTCCCTTCCATAAAAACAAAATATCCTTCTCTAAAAAGAATCGGGCCGGTTTAAGTTGTAAGTTTGTAGAATAGAGCTTCAAGATAACGCAAATTCTTAGCAATATCAACAGCGGTCTAAGGCGCCCAAATATATAGAAAATAAGGGCTTAAGGAGTTAGGATTGAAACCCAAATCTAAGTTAACCAGATTAAATGAAGTGGGTTTTTGAAATTGAGAATAGATGTTACCTTGATAATCATTGCTACGGTGGTAGGTAATTAATTTTAGATTGGAGTTTTTCATGTCCGATCTCACTCTTTGAATCGTATCCGTCACATAACCAATATGATCGATCAATTTAAAATCTTTTGCCTGCTCAGCATCGTAAACTCGTCCATCCGCCAGTGTCTGGACCTCTGATTTATTTAATTTTGAACGATTCTCTACAATAGTTGTTACAAACCTGTTATGGAACCTGTCTATTGTATTTTGAAACAGGTCTCTTTCTTCTTGGGTGAAAGATCGGAAAGGAGACATGAAATCCTTTTTGTCTCCCGATTTAACGATTTCCACATCTACTCCAATTTTAGCCATCAAATCCTTAAGATTAACTTTCAGCGCAATAACACCTATGCTACCAATTAAAGATGTTGGATGAGCAATAATCTGATCTCCCGCCATTGCAATGTAATATCCCCCCGAAGCAGCAAGATCCATTACTTGAACATAAATTTTTACTTTATTTTTTTCTTTATACGATTTTAAAAGATGGTAAATAATATCACTGGCTGTGACTGTTCCACCGGGACTGTTCATTTTTATTAAAAGCGCCTTAATCTCACTATCTTTTTCTGCCTTTTCAATAATACTTCTGACCTTTTCCACCATTCCCAGACTCAATGTGTTACCTGAGAAAGTTCGGTTCTTTTGATTATTGATTATCCCATCGACATC
The DNA here is from genome assembly GCA_018665625.1 of Nitrospina sp. The sequence continues at coordinate 8,890 of JABJCF010000242.1, forward strand.
GACCAATAAGATTTTTCCGGGCCCCTCACCCTCAATAGTAACTTCCTCCAATTTTCCTAGAGATGGACCAAGATTAATGGTGGCGCAGCCGAATGAAAAAACCATTAATGCGAGTGCAATAAATGCCAGGCGACATTTCATTCCTAAAGTACTTTCTGAAATATAGTTCACTTAACGATTTCAAAAAAAGGTTTGATCCTGAAAATTATCTCATCATATTCCGAATCTACCTGGAATAATTTTTCCAATTTCGTTTTCATCATAGATATATGATCTTGGTTTCTTCGATCCTTTGACAATAATGCTTGCTGCGCCAAGGCCAACAAGTTAAGAATAATTTCCTTAAGGTTCATGTTCAGTTTTGCAGCTTTCATCTTAAATTCTTTACGCTTATCGGCGGAGCGGCCTGACCAAACAATGCTTTCAACCTCTTTAATATTTTTGATAAAAA
>JABJCF010000243.1 GCA_018665625.1 Nitrospina sp.
ACCAGACCCCATTACTTATATCAGGTTTAGGATTCAGTTTTAGAAAGAGAGCAGTTGGTAAATCGGGGTGTTAATTGTCGTTAATCGATCTCAAGTTAAATAGCTTCTGGAAAATTAAAGATTGTAATCTTCTGTGCATAAAGTGAAAAGTAGTACCATTTTTTTCTAGTTGAGGTGTAGAGGTTAGCTGGTCAAAGTTTTTCCCATTCATATTTATTATGTCACGCAAAACAAAAGCTCTAACCCATGGATCCAAAAAGCTGTAAACAATGCGATAAATTGATTGTAAGTCGATCCCAGTTGCATCAATCTTAAAAGAGAGTTTAGGCAACCAATGTGGACGGATAATATCTCCCGTATCGATTCCCGCTGACAAATAGAAGCAGGTTGCTGAGGTATGACCTGCCAGTAATAATGACCATAAAGCACAATCAGCTCCGCGGATAATTGGGAGAAAACCTGGATGAATATGTAAAAACTTCAGCTGTTTAATATCCAATATTTTGGCAGGCATAATTCCACCACCCGTGTACAAAACTCCCCCCGCAAGTTCTTTCAACAGGTGCTCTTGTAAACCTTTGTCAGCTAGGCCTTCCACCAATAATGACTCTACGCAGTCACTGTATGATGTTAGGGGCAAGAGTGCATTTGCATTGTCAATTACATTTCTTTCAAAACCGAGCTCAGCTTGAACCTCATCAAGTATGCTGTTAACAAAATCAGGATGGGTTTTTGATACCTGTTTGGGGTAATAGTGTATTTTGTTTCGTTGGATACTTGCCGCATAGTTTTTTCTCATTTTTTTTGGCAACCATCTTCCAACGACCTTTTTTGTGGCTACATCTTTTGTGGCAATAAGTTGGATGATCTTCTTAGGTTTGAAACCAAGACTCTGAATCGTTGCAAGGTAGGCTCGTGCAATGGGTCCCTCATAAAATAATACCGTAATTGGAATTTCTTTATGCCCTGTGCCATCTTTGACCATCTTGGGCGGGGCTGTGAATTCCAGATCATCGTGGGGAGCGCCAATATCCTCTAAGGTTGATTGCCACACGGACTCCATTTTTTGCCCAAGTTCGGAGTCGGGCAGCAACCAATCTGGATTTGAAAGGTCTTGTGCTTTAAACAGGGTATTAAAACGTTTTATTCGGATATCGATAGGAAATTCTTCCGGGCTTAATAGGGTTCCTTTAAAAAGGATCGCAGTAAAAAGTTCCAGACAGGGGCTGTCAATTACTTCGGCATTTATAGCTTTACGACCATTACTAAAGTAACTTGTAAAAACCTTTTTACTGATATCGAGTCGCTTGGATAAAAAGTCGAAACGCTCATACTCGTCTTTCCCCCATTCCATCAACGACGCGAGTTCGCATAATACCTTACGGGTGTGAAACTCTTCATTATTCGAGGAGGAGTACTCTACCCGGTTCACTAATTCTGCAATCTTTTGCTCTAATGGTTGGTAAAATTTCATCGCAAAGTTATTGACCGGCTCGGAGATGGTTTGAATAAGTTTCTGATAGCAGAAGATGGCTCTATAGAGGGGTCATATAATTTGGAAAAAATACTTATTGGAATCCAATTCCACATGGAAAATAAGGGTGTTAGCAGTAGCCTAACAAAGCAACTAATGAAAAAATTTGAGGAGCTATGAAATTAGAGGAGAAACAAAAAAACATGGTGCCTTGAATTGTCTTTGCAACCATTTCCACCTCATTCCGCCTTACTCCGTTTGGACTTGGTGTGCGTCCTCCTAAATGTAAAATCTAAGAAGTATTCGCCTTGAAGCTATTGTGGTTTCTCCTCTGTAAAACTCCCCTGATTTCCCTTATTTTCCTGACCTGTTATCTTTCCATCTTCAGACCAATTAGTCCAACGACCATGTGGTTTCCCATCTTTGTAATGTCTTTCACTCATCTTTTGGCTGGACTTATGCCAATTGATCCAAAGACCCACTCTTTTTCCTTCGCTGTAATGTTCTTCAAGCCTTTTCGTTCCGTTGTCATACCACCTACCCCAACGACCATGTGGTTTCCCATCTTTGTAATGTCTTTCACTCATCTTTTGGCCGGACTTACGCCAATTGATCCAAAGACCCACTTTTTTTCCTTCGCTGTAATGTTCTTCAAACCTTTTCGTCCCGTTGTCATACCACCAACCCCCAGGACCATTTTTTTTCCCATCCTTGTAATGTACTTCACCCATTTTTTTTCCGGATTCGTGCCACCATATTAAGGGCCCATCTATTTTTCCGTTCTTGAAGGATTTTTCACCCTTCTTTTTTCCGGATCTATACCAATATCTTGTTAGGCCTTCTTTTTTACCGTTCTTATAGTGGATTTCTTTTTTTAAATTTCCCTTTCCCCATAAAATATACTTTTTCCAATATTCCCGTACCACTTCTAGTTCTTCACCAAAAACAATATTAGAGGGCAAAAGTAGAAGAGTAATAACTAATAAATACGCAAGTTTGATTTTCATGCGATTAAGAATACCGTATTTTCAAATAATTGCGAAGCACTCTACTAATCTAACGGCAGGTTGTTTTTCATCTTAAACCTTGATGATCTGTTGTTGGATGGTTTGAAGAATATTAGCCAACGCCCAATAGAGCACCATGGCGGATGGAAAAGGATAAAAAAGAATGAAAAACCCTGCCGCCATCAGATACAGATTACGCTTCTGATGTTTAAGGGCCAATTCGGTTGAATGACGATTCTTGTAAATTATAGTCGAATAGAGCGTCACAACCGTCATTATGAACGGCAAGAGACTGATCTTATCTCCAAACATCGGGACACCAAACGATAAATGTCCAAGAGAGTCGGGATAAGCCAAGCTCTCTATCCATAAAAAGGAATGGGCATTCAACTGAGGCATCTCACCCAGAGCATTAAAAACAGCGACCAGTATAGGAACTTGAATTAGAGAGCCAAGCACTGGCTTTAAGGTGAAAAATGGCGAGACACCAGCATCCTTGTGAGCCGCCATCAAACGGTTATGCGCTTCCTCACCGTCATAATTGGCTTTAATACTTGCCAATTGAGGTTCCAACAGTGTTTGTATTTGGCTCACTTGACGTTGAAAACGTACGGTCATTACCCCTAATGGTAAAAAGAAAATTTTTAGCAACACGCTAAACACAACAATCGCCAAGCCCCAATCACTGACGAGATGAACCTGTATACATACCAAGGAGGTCTCAACCAACTCTGCAAGCCACGCAAGAGCACCCCATAAGTGGTTGTACCTTATTTGATCAAGTTCTGGAGCGATTGATAGTAGATCTGGTTTCGTGACGAGTCTTGCAATTGACTCGGAATGATTTAGAATCTCTGGATTTTCAAGAATTAAGGTTGATCCTTC
>JABJCF010000244.1 GCA_018665625.1 Nitrospina sp.
GTGGATATCGCCATCTCAAAGAACTCAGAGAGGCAATGAAGAACTTGAATTTTAAAGAAAATATTATTAAAGTGGCGTAAGGCATTGTTCAATTTCAACTGACAATGGGACTACGCCGAGAAAAAATGCAAATGCAGTAGATAAAACTCCCAAGCCAATAATAGCAGCCCATGTTGTGCCACTGGGATTGGTTAGCGCCCAAGGGGAATCCGCTAACAAAACTATCGGGAAAAGCACAAGAGTGGAAGCCGTCAATTGACCTGTGGCCGCGATTATTGGTTTGATCCCCATCGAATGGAATTTACGGCCATAAACCAAAGCGACACCATACAAAAAGGCGGCTCCTAAAACAGCAAATTGCGCCCAAGTGCCTACACCTACTCCTTCTACAAAGTCCTGCCCCACTATAATGGATACCCCAATAAAACCTATAACAAGACCCAAAAGACGATTTTTGCTGATGCGTTCTTCCCTTGTTAAAAAATGCGCCAGGACAATTGTAAAAAATGGAGTGGTAGCATTCAGAATAGATGCAAGGCTACTGGTTATATGATGTTGACCCCAGACAATAAGAGAGAAGGGCATGACATTATTTACCAGACCAATACTAAAAAACATCTTCCAAACTTCCTTGTCCTTTGGCATTTTGAGTCCGACCAGCATTAAGCCCAACCAAAGTAAAAGCGAAGCCAGCCCCACTCGAAGAAAGACAATCGTAAAAGATGGGAGCTCTTTAGCACTGATACCAATAAAAAAGAAAGAGCCTCCCCAGACTATGGAAAGAACAATCAACATCATCCATTCGAATAATGTCATTGAATGATTGATAGACTTGCTCAAAAAAATCTTTCTATTTGAATTGCTATACGCGAATAAAATTAATCCCCCGACAATTACTCTCTATAGAGGTTTGCCACCACCGCGATAGGTTAAGGAACCGCTGGTATATTCTTTGCCAAAGGTGACAGCTAAAGTTGCGGTTTGGTAAAAAGCACTTTCGAGCTGCGCCTTGGTTAGAGGGCTTAAGGGATGAATGAAAGCGGCATAAAGAATGCCTTTGTTGAGTGCGTAGCGCGCATCTAATGCCGTGTGAAAATTGGCATTCATAGCTTTTTCAAATTGATCACTCGTAATATTACCCTGCGCCGCAATCGGAACTATAATGCGCATGCGGTCATGTTGTTCGTCATAGACACAGGTTAGTTCAACACCTTTGAATTTCAGTAAAACCATACCCGGCGCAGCTTTAGATTCATCGGCAACCGCTATGAGAATATTGACCATTTGATGAGGGGTCATGGGCTGGCGATTGGGAAATGCTTCCTGGTTCGAGGCCGATTCATCTTCTGTGATGGCGGGCTTCACCGACATAGAGTCCGCCGCCATTAGCGGTGATACAGCACTGTCGAGGATCAAAACTATTGATAGTATAATTAATGCTCTCATCAGGAACTCCTGTAGGGTGAATACCGCAATCAATGAATTTGAAAATAAATTTTCAATATAAAAGCTTTTTCCTACTGCGCTGAACTCTGTTAAGGCTCGACAATATCATTTTTTAAGGTAAGCACGAACGCCACCACCTCATCGCATTCTTGTTTTGGAACTTGCAAAGCCTCCATAGTGGCACCCGCATGCTGTAAGAATATGGACCAATCATTTTCGCTAATTTTCATCCCTTTATGGGTGATCTTCATATCTCGACCTGTGTAGTACACTGGCCCACCTGTGACTGAGCATAAATAATCAATTAACAATTGCTTTTCTCTCGCGATGCCATCATCCCCCCGATTTTGCCAGAAGCGGCCTAATTGAGCATCCCCTTGCAAACGCGGAAGCAAGTCATTTGCAAAAATAGTAAGCCCGTCATAACCACCCAGACGTTCATAAAGTAATTTCTGATCCATCATTTAACTCCTGTTTATTTTATTCGAATATGATTATAGTCAACCTCTGTCTCTTCATGGAATGAAAAAGGCTATAAATTGTTTTTGTATTCCAGGGACTTCAGGATAGGATTCAGGTTGCTTCAATATTATTGGCTTATCTAGGGAAATTATGATCAAAAAAACAGGTGGGGCTATTCTTCTTGGCCTTTTGCTCCTCGCTCTGATCTTCAGCACGCATGTGACCCTTCTGGGTTCCGGGTTCCTCATTGGAGATGGGATGCATGTTCTCACCTATCACGAACTGGTGGATGATGCGGTAGCCTTAAAGGTAAAATTCCCCAACGAAGATGATATTGAAGCTGAAGTGGTGTTTCGCGATCCCATCAACAACCTGGCAATATTAAAATTAAAGGAACCTCCAAAAGTCAAAAGCAGGCCACTGGTGTTAAGCGGAAATGGAGTAGGGCCCAAAAGCGAGTCGGTATTCACATTGGGATACCCATGGACAAACACCATGCGGGACCAGCATGCTCTGCTGGAAGGATCTGCGTACTTCAATTCTACTTTGATTGAATTGAATATGAACCTCGATACAGTTAATAGTGGAAGCCCCTTGTTCAACGCAAAACGGGAAGTGGTGGGAATGGTGCTATTGCAAAATCATGCAAAAGAAGCGTTTTCTGTGGAAGGTCCGGGCCATTTCGCCATCCCTGCCCTATCTTTAGGAAATGCCTTGAAGGCGGCTAAAATTAATACAATCGCTTTCCCGAAAGAAAACCTTTCGAAAGAAGAGTTCATCTTAAAATATAGGAATAATATTGTTCTGATTGAGGCAATTTAAATGCAACCCGCAGATGAAACTTACATCTTATATGGAATCTTATTCGTTTTCCTGTTGCTGGGGCTGTTATTCAATATTGCA
>JABJCF010000245.1 GCA_018665625.1 Nitrospina sp.
AGATAAAGTTGAAGAAAGAAAAATGAGTTTTGAAGAATCAATTGGTAAGGTTGAAAAAATTCTTTTTCAAGATATTCAGGATAAAACATTTCAAGATTGGTTTCTAAAACTCAAAGAAAATTCCAAAATAGAAATTGAATATGACTCCCTCGAAAAAATTAATTAGCCAGGTCTTTTTTACAGTCATTTTTTGTCTGGCTTTTTTCTTTCCTCAATTAGCTTTGGGTAAAGTGTTCGATCGGGTTGTTGCTAAAGTAAATAATGAAATTATTACTTTGAGCTCTGTTGAAGAAAGAGTAGATGTTTTAAAGCAGAAATATAGCAAGGATTTGCGAAGCCTCAGTGAAAAAGAAATTCTTAAAGAGGCTTTGGAAATGATTGTCGGAGAAAAACTGCAGCTTCAAGAAGGAAAGAAGATGGGGTTGGAGGTAGATGATGGTGCTGTAAATGCTGCCTTAAAAAATATAGAAGCAAGCAATGGTTTGAAGGAGGGACAATTGCTTACCATGTTAGAGTCCGAAGGTAAGTCCATTGAATCCTATAAGGACCATATTCGAGACCAAATTCTTGTGTCCAAAGTTACTCGGTTTGAGTTGGGCGGCCGTATAAATGTGAGTGATAAGAAAATCGCAAGATATTATCATAAAAATCAAAAAGACTTTTGGGAACCCGGAAAAGCTCGAGTAAGACATATCCTCATACTTTCAGAAAAAGATTCACTCCCCAGCCAGAAAAAAGAGAAATATTCACGAGTTGTAGGGATTCTAAATGAGATTAATGAGGGGATGGACTTTGCTGAAGCCGCAAAGAAATATTCAGAGGATATCTCTGCCAGTTCAGGTGGAGATGTAGGGTTTGTTGAAAAAGGCAAGATGGTTCCAGAATTCGAAAAGGCAGTTTATCAGTTGAAAGAAGGCGAAATAAGCGATGTTGTGGAAACAGGATATGGCTATCACCTTATAAAAGTTGATGAAGTGCAGCCAGGGAGGACACTCCCTTTAAAGGAAGTTAAGGCCAGAGTTCAGAATATTCTAGCGGGTAAGCAACAGCAATCCGCATATGAGAGCTGGATGAAAGAGTTGAAAGAGTCCGCTTATATCGAAATATCCTTATTTAAAGATCCAAAGAAAAATATTAGTTCGAATATGTTTAATTCAAAAAATAGAAAAGAAGATGCTTCTGTGGGAGCCAATGCCTTGTCTCAAAAGGAAAGAAGTAGGGCGCCCAGGAATAATGCAAAGAAAAGGCAAATGGATGATAAGTGGGAGGAAATGTATAAATCTGTTGAGAAATCAAAAAACAGAAACCAGAAAAATTCTTCTCTTCAGGATATGGAGCTTAAACTTAAAGAAATTAAAGAACTTCGTTCTCAGGGAAAAATTTCAGAAGCAGATTATCTAAAACGGAAACGCAAGTTGTTGGACGATTTATAAGATGTTAGCGTCTGTTTCTATTCTCCCCTCCATGCATTTAATTGCGGCGCTCTGATACCTGTTTTAAACAGTGGTATGGATATCTTCCTTAAAAAAATAGATAAAATTTTAAATAGTTTGGTTCGTTCCGGAGATAAAGTTGTTGTAGGTGTTTCTGGAGGTGCTGACTCTATTGCCCTTCTTCAAACTCTCTATGAGTTTTCCCAATTAAAAAATTTCCAATTGGTTGTCGCACATATAAACCACATGGCGCGAGGCAAAGACGCATTTGATGATGCTCGCTTTGTCAGAGACATGGCGGATAAGCTGCAGTTGCCATTTTTTCTTAAGGAAGTTGATGTTCAGGAGGAGCGACTTAAACTAAAAACATCTTTTCAGGATGCTGGCAGAATCATCCGATATAGGTTTTTAAATGAAACCTTGGCTGCAGTTGAGGGGGATAAAATTGCATTAGGGCATACTGCGGATGATCAGGTTGAAACTATCTTGATCAATATTGTCAGGGGTTCAGGTTTGAAGGGGTTAGCAGGAATACCTCAAGTTCGAGGCAACATTGTTCGGCCTTTTTTGCAAATTTATAGGAAAGAGATCGAAACCTACCTTGAAGAGAAAAGAATTGCCTATCGTAACGATTCGTCAAATTCTGAAAATAAATATTTGCGCAACAGAATTCGTCATGAGTTGATTCCCCACTTAGAAAGCTTCAACCCTGGAATAAAGAAAAACTTAACGGAAATGTCGGGCATTGCAGAGGAAGATGACTTTTTGTTGTCTCAGATGACCTTGGATGTTTTTAATCAAAAATTCCAAATCCAAAAAGGAATTGTGGATGAAATTTCCTGGAGTATTGATGACTTCCGACTTCACCCTTTAGCTTTAAGGAAAAGGTTGGTGCGTGAGACTTTTAATCGAATCACAGGGGATATGCAGGGAATCACAGCTTATCACGTTCAACAAATCCTTAACCTTTTTGATTTCCCAAAAACCGGCAAAGTTTTAAACATTCCCAGGGGTGTTGAAGTTTCTTGTACTTATGGTTCTATGAAATTCGAAAGAAAAAATGAGAAGCCAGCGGAAAGCACTAAAAAAAATGAATCGTATTTGACCGCAATTCTTATCCCTGGAATCACTGAAATTCCTGAGGGGCAAATTCAATTGCAAACTCAAATTTTAGATAAAAAACAGGGGTTTTCTTCAATAAATCAACATTTGCAGGCTTTTCTTGACCTGGATAAAACCGGAATTTCCATCATTGCCAGGTTTTTCCGGGCAGGGGATCGATTTTGCCCCTTGGGGATGTCCGGCAGCAAGAAATTAAAATCGTTTTTTATTGATAGGAAGGTACCCAGAGAAATGAGGCACCGCATCCCCATCTTGACAAATGATCAGGGCGATATTATCTGGGTATATGGAGAAAGAATTTCTAACAGTTATAGAGTGACTGATAAGACAAAAAGAATACTATTTCTCCAAGGTAATAAGGCCATTAATTATTGAAGTTAAAAACTATAGTTGTGGTAGGATGGTACATATATAAGTACGATTTTTCAGCGTCTTAAGGAGATTGTTTTGAATCAATTTTATAAAAATCTGGCACTTTGGCTGGTTATAGGCATTGTACTCATTGCTTTATTTAATATGTTCAACCAACCGCTCACTCCTCAATCCGAAGTTGTTTTCAGTGATTTTATGGATCAGGTTGAGCAGGGGCAGGTTAACGAAGTTGTTATTAGCGGCGATAATATCAGTGGTAAATATGTTGATGGCAAGGCATTCCAAACAACGGCTCCACCTAAAGACCCAGATTTAATTAGATCTCTACGCCAGAAAAATGTTCGTATTGTCGTTGTGGCCCCAGAACAGACCAGTTGGTATATGAGCATTCTGATTTCCTGGTTTCCCATGCTGTTGTTATTGGGGATTTGGATTTTCTTTATGCGGCAGATGCAGGCGGGTGGGGGTAAGGCCATGTCTTTTGGCAAAAGCAAGGCGCGTTTACTCAATGATACAAAAAATAAAACAACATTCAAAGATGTTGCCGGGGTAGATGAAGCAAAAGAAGAACTACACGAAATTATTGAATTTTTAAAGGAACCGCAAAAATTTAGCAAGTTAGGTGGGAAAATTCCTAAAGGAGTTTTGTTGGTGGGACCTCCGGGAACCGGAAAAACACTTCTTGCCAGAGCTATTTCTGGGGAAGCCAATGTTCCCTTCTTTAGTATCAGTGGTTCAGACTTTGTTGAAATGTTCGTAGGTGTGGGTGCATCACGTGTGAGAGACCTTTTTGAACAGGGAAAGAAAAATAGTCCTTGTATCATTTTCATTGACGAAATCGATGCGGTAGGAAGGCATCGTGGTGCAGGATTAGGCGGAGGCCATGATGAAAGAGAGCAAACCCTGAATCAGCTTTTGGTTGAAATGGATGGCTTCGAAAATAACGAAGGTGTCATTCTTATTGCCGCTACTAATCGCCCGGATGTTTTGGACCCAGCGCTCTTAAGGCCAGGTCGGTTTGATCGACAGGTGACAGTTGGGCGTCCCGATGTTAAGGGGCGTGAAGGTATTTTAAAGGTTCACACCTCTACCGTGCCTTTAACGGATGCTGTGGATTTGAAAATTATTGCAAGAGGCACCCCTGGTTTTACTGGGGCAGATTTAGCCAACCTTGTCAACGAGGCAGCCTTGCTTGCAGCCAGAGACGATAAAAAAGCAGTGGCTATGAGTGACTTTGAAGAGGCAAAAGATAAAGTAATGATGGGTGTGGAAAGACGCAGTATGGTCATTTCTGAGAAAGAAAAGAAAACCACTGCCTATCATGAAGCAGGCCACGCCTTGGTTGCTGTTTTATTACCTGGAACAGATCCTATTCATAAGGTGACAATCATTCCTCGTGGAAGAGCATTAGGAGTCACCATGCAGCTTCCAATGGATGAGCAGCATACTTACCAAAGAAATTATCTCATTAACAGTCTTGCAATTTTAATGGGCGGTCGGTGCGCAGAGGAAATTTGTCTGGGGGAAATGACCACAGGAGCTGGAAATGATATCGAGCGAGCCACTGAAATGGCCCGTAAAATGGTTTGTGAGTGGGGAATGAGTGAAAAAATGGGCCCTCTGACATACGGAGCTAAAGAAGAGCAGGTTTTTCTTGGGAAGGATTTTTCAAGCCAAAAGAATTTCAGTGACCAAACCGCCAAGTTGATTGATCAGGAAGTAAAAACATTGGTCATGGGTGGGTATACCCGAGCTACGGAGTTGCTGACTCAAAATAGGGACAAGCTGGAAGAAATGGCCCAGGCTCTTTTAGAACATGAAACCCTAAATTCCGAAGATATTCATAATATCATCGATGGAAAAGGTATTTCTAAGAGTGAAGATTCTGGTATGCCTCAAAAAATAAAGTCAGATGAGGCTCCTAGTGAAAAAAAGAAAACAAAATCAGATACTGAGGAAGGACTATTGGGCGGGGGAATGCCTGATCCCACTCCAGCCTGATCCTATCAATTCGAAGAATTTGTAGAATTCAAACTCCACTTATCCGTTGTAAGGTAAGTGGAGTTTTTTGTTTCAATAAGAAATCAAACCTGATTTAGTTCCCTAAATTATTAAATCCTAGTTTATGCAACGCTTTTCCTTTTCTGAAAATTGCGATAAAACCCGACTTATGGGGATAGTAAATTTATCTTCAGATTCTTTTTACAAGGATAGCCGTTGCTATTCAACGGAAGATGCCATGATGCTGGCTGAGAAAATGATAAATGAGGGGGCTGATTTTTTGGACATAGGTGCTGAAAGTTCGCGTCCGGGTTCTAAGCCGATAGCAGTAGAGGAGGAACTGGCCAAATTAATACCTGTTGTTTCTTCGCTTGTGAAAAAAATAAATATCCCAATTTCTGTTGATACCTATAAACCAGCCGTAGCAAAAGAAGTTTTACGAGCCGGTGCTAAAATAATTAATGACATTACAGGGTTGCAAAAATATCCAGAAATGGCTGAAATTATATCTGAATTTGGCGCAGGCGTTGTTGTAATGCATATGCAAGGAAACCCGGAGTCTATGCAAATAGATCCCACTTATAAAAATGTTGTCGAAGAAGTACAAGAATTCCTGGCAACCAGTATCAAGATTTCTAAGGAGGCTGGGATTGGCCCAGATCAGGTGGCGATTGATCCGGGTATTGGATTCGGTAAAACTCAAAAACATAATCTGACAATCTTACAAAATCTTGAAAAATTTGCATGCTTGGAAAAACCTATTCTTTTAGGAATATCCAGAAAGTCTTTTATAGGAGAAATTTTAAACAGGCCAGAGGAAGAAAGGCTAGAGGGTTCTCTTGCTGCTTCTGTACTGGGGGTTTCTAAAGGAGTTTCAATTATTAGGACTCACGATGTTAAGGCAACTCAAAAGGCTGTAAAGGTGGCTGAAGCAATCATTAAAGGAGAAATTCTGTGACTCGTTTATTCGTTAATGTCGACCATGTAGCCACTATTCGAGAGGCCCGGAAAATATCGGAACCTGATCCTTTGAAAGCTGCATTGCTGGCTGAAAAAATGGGGGTGGATGGAATAACGGTTCATTTGAGAGAAGATCGAAGACATATTCAGGATGAAGACGTACGTCTTATTTCCCAAAACATTAATACCAAGTTAAATCTTGAAATGGCGGCCATAAAAGAAATGGTTGAGCTTGCATTAGAGCTAAAACCTTATCAGGTTTCTCTCGTACCTGAAAAGAGACAGGAGATTACAACGGAAGGAGGGCTCGATGTATGTTCACAAATTCCAGAACTCTTGAAAATTCAAAAAGCGATCACGGAAGAAAATATACTGTTCAGCTTATTTGTAGACCCAGATATCCCTCAAATTGAAGCTTCTAAACAAGCTAAGGCGGACAGTATTGAAATCAATACAGGGCGATACTCAGAATTAACGGAACCGAAAGAAGTAGAAGAGGAATTGTTGCGAATTCGGGAGGCAGCAAAACATGCCTCAAAATTAGAAATGCGTGTTTTTGCCGGTCATGGATTAAACTATGACAATGTTCAGGCTATCGCTTCTATTCAGGAAATAGAGGAACTTAATATTGGCCATTTTTTAGTGGCTCAATCTGTTTACCTTGGCTTGGAAAAAGCCGTAAAGAAAATGATGCAAATTATAGAAACGGCCCGAACTTAAAAAGAATTCTCTCCAAATATATATAACTCATTGAAAATGTGTAAGTTTTGAGTATTTTTTTGATTATTTTGGTTGGAATTTGATGTATAATTTGTAAGCTGGATTTTTCAAAAACTTGAAATGGTCGGATAATGGAAGAGTCTGTTAATTATTCTGAAATCGAGAAGGAAAATTTTTCGATTCGAGAACGCGGCACCTCTAGCGCGCACGAGTATTCCCGAGTGGTGGAAACCTTTAATAAGGTTCTCGATTATAAGGAAAAGTTTCGCAATTCTTTGGAAGAAAAGCTAAGTACCATCGGTTCTAAAGTTAATGGTAACGTAGAAAATCTTGAGACTCTTTTGCGTAACATAGATATCTATGACCAAAACATAGACAAAATTTCCAGTAATTTAGGGAATTTATATACAGAAGAGAGTTCGATCAAAGCTAAATACGAAGAGTTGCTGAATGGGAGCGCATTAGAAAATATTACCGCCGAATCCAATCCTGACGCCAATAACGAAGACCCCGAGGGGTCACGTGAACTTCTAATCCGACGCCGCAGAAATTATCTAGATAATCTAGACAAAAGTTTTAAACGCTTGGATAATGAATTGTTTTCTATTGAAAAGCTCAGGGCAGAATTAACGCATGCGCGAGGTGAGATTCTTGTAAAGAAAGATGAGGCGCAAAAGAAAATCCGCTTATTGGAAGAGGAGGGGAAACGGTTTTTAGATGAAGTAAAACGGATTGAGGCAGAATTAGAGTCATCCGTAAAAGAAGAGGGCTTGTTGATTAAAGAATTTAAAGAGCTAGTTGGAAAAGTAGAAAGTAGCCTTGAAATTAGTGATGAGATGGACCATATCTTGTTTACTCATCTCACGGCGGCAGAGTCCAGAGGCCTTCCCGGAAGAAATCCAGCTCCCGTTCCAGAATAGTTCAGTTGGTTAAAGGAAACTATTCTTCCATTCCGCAGTTAAAGTCCCTATAAAGATAACCGAGTTATTGGGTTACCATTTAAGGTTTGTATTGACTTGAAATTATAATTTTTGCATACTCGCCTTAATCTTTAGGTAGTTGAAACCCCGATTTGTTTCCTAACTCCTGATTAGGTCTGAAGGCTTTGATTTTCCTTTTGGTACACCCGCCTGTTTAATTTAAATTTTTGTTGTGAAAGAGTTGATAAATTATGTCTATGAAGGTTGGTATAAACGGTTTTGGTCGTATAGGAAGAGCGGTTCTTAAGAATATCTTGAACGATCCTGAATGCAGGGACATTGAAATTGCCGCTATCAATGATTTAACAGATCCTGCAACTTTGGCACATTTGTTTAAATACGATTCTGTTCAAGGGGTATTGCCGCAAGAGGTGACTTCAGATTCCGATTCAATTTCGATTGATGGTAAAGCTATTAAAGTTCTCTCGGAAAGAGAACCCGCAAAGCTTCCCTGGAAAGATTTGGGAGTAGATATAGTTATTGAATCTACAGGATTTTTTACAAATAGAGAAGCCGCAAAGCAGCATCTGGATGGGGGTGCGAAAAAAGTAATAATTTCTGCGCCAGCAAAAAATCCAGATGTGACAATTGTTTTGGGTGTCAATCAGGACTCTTATCTTCCCGCAGAGCATAACATTGTTTCTAATGCCTCTTGCACTACCAATTGCCTGGCGCCGGTAGCTAAAGTCTTGCACGATAATTTTGTTATCAATAAAGGTTTGATGACCACCATTCATTCCTACACAAATGACCAAAGAATTTTGGACTTACCACATTCAGATCTTCGTAGAGCCCGCGCTGCCAATGTGTCTATGATTCCAACTACGACAGGTGCTGCCAAAGCAGTGTCTCTGGTTCTTCCCGCAATCGAAGGCAAGTTGGATGGGATGGCGATTCGAGTTCCCACTCCAAATGTTTCCTTAATTGATCTGGTGGTAGAGGTGGAAAAATCCGCTTCTGCAAAAGAAGTCAACGATGTTTTTGAAGTGGCTTCCCAAGGTGGATTAAAAAATATTCTTAGAGTCGAGGAAAAACCCCTGGTATCTATTGATTATAATGGTGATCCATTTTCGTCCATTGTTGATGGCCTTTCTACAAAAGTAATGAAAGGCAATATGGTGAAAGTTTTAGCCTGGTACGATAATGAATGGGGATATTCAAATAGAGTTAAGGACTTACTGAAGTTTATTGTTAGCAAACAAAATGCCTGACGAAATAAGTAGTATTGAAAATATTTTTTTCAAACAATATTTCCCGAGATATCAAATCAAAAGAGTGTCTATCAATATATGAATTTGCCTCTTATTGTGGGGAACTGGAAAATGAATCTGCTGGCGAAAGAAGCCACAGAACTCGCTCGTGGAATTCTAGATTTTGCTGATGAAAATAAATATGCAAAAGTTGTTTTGGCACCCTCTTTCACTTTACTTCATGGGGTAGGGCAAGTGATTTCTGGAACAGGGGTGGGCTTGGCCAGCCAGAATTTCTTCTATCAGGAAAAGGGGGCTTATACCGGAGAAGTATCCGCTGGAATGATAAAAGAGATAGGATGCGAGTATGCCATCGTGGGGCACTCCGAGAGAAGACAATTGTTTGGCGAAACAGATGAGCTGGTAAATAAAAAAGCACTTTGTGCAATCCAAAATAATATTACAGCAATTATTTGTGTGGGTGAAACAGGGGAACATAGAAACACTGGAAAAACTTTTGAAATAATCGAGCAGCAGATAAGAAAAGCTTTGGTAGGAATTGAAAATCAGGATTTAGAAAAAATAATCATTGCTTACGAGCCGATTTGGGCAATAGGAACTGGAGAAAATGCCACTGCGGATCAAGCAAATGAAGTACATTGTTTTATTCGTAAAATTGTGGCGGAAATAAACTCTGGGAATCAAATCGGTTCTTTATCTATCTTATATGGAGGTAGTGTCACACCTGACAATTGTGAAGAATTATTGCAGAATCCAGAAATTAACGGTGCTCTAGTTGGCGGGGCAAGCCTGAAGATTAATTCATTTTGTGATATTATCAGGTCGGCTAATAAGAAATAGACTCTTGCCCCCTTTTCTCAATTTTGATTATATGTGTAACAATTTGATTTATATAGAAGGAAGATTTTGAAAAATTATGGATACTATAATTAATGTAATACATGTTGTTGCAGCATTGTCTTTAATCCTCACTGTGCTTTTGCAGGCAGGAAAAGGCGCAGCTATGGGGTCAGGGTTGGGTGCTGGAAGCAGTCAAACCATGTTTGGCAGCAGTGGTGCTGGTAATTTTCTTACTAAGTTAACCACCGGGATCGCAATATTGTTTATGGTCACATCCTTAACTCTTGCCGTCTTTTCAACGAAAAAAAAATCTAGTTCTTTAATTCAGCAAGTGGAAGAGCCTGTTCAAAAGCAGGAGGTTCCCATAACTACTGATAACACTTCGAACTAATATTGCCGATGTGGTGGAACTGGTAGACACGTGCGCTTGAGGGGCGTATGGAGCAATCCGTGGGAGTTCGACTCTCCCCATCGGCACCACCTATTTTTTAGTCTTAAATTCTTCCTTAGAACCTTCTCCTAAATTATGTCTAAAAACCAGGCAGTAACTCCTCCTCCTATAGAATTTACCGGTCGCATAGCGCGTTTATTGCTTTCTTTGATCGATGGCACAATGAAGCTTTTGGATAAAGAAGACAATCTGCAAAAAAAATTAAATGAAACAGCCGTAGTCATTAAAAAAGGGATACGCGTTTCATCTGCTACCGAATTAGACCAGCTGATTGATGATTATTTCGATAGATTAATTCTCGAGCAAAAATTTGCTGGAGGTGAAAGGGACTTGGTTAATGCAATGGTTTTAGAAGTTGTTGAAACCATTAAGTCCATGATGAAAAACTCGGGTGACTTTAATTCGGGGATTGATGAATGCACAGATAAGATTCAAGAAGCTGAAACAATGCAGGATATTTTAAAGGTTAAGAATTTTCTGGTTCTTGAAATGCAGAAAGCACGTCAGCACTCACTTAATTTATATGAGGAATTGGAAAAACATCGCACAGCGTCAGAGACTCTTACCAAAAAACTGGAAGAATCTGAAGCCAAGGCCATGGTCGACGCACTTACCAATGTACTCAACCGAAATGCTTATAATTTAAAAATAGGACAATTGTTCCATGAATTTAAAAGATATAAGGAGCCTTGGGCGCTGTTGGTTCTGGATATAGATCACTTTAAATTATTTAATGACAAATATGGTCACAAAACCGGTGATAAGGTATTAAAATCAGTGGCAGGAACTATTACGGACTCCATTCGCTTAAGCGACCAGGTTTTTCGATATGGAGGGGAAGAGTTTGTTGTGATTTTGAGTCGGATTGATAAACTATCAACCAGCACTCTTTCAGAAAAAATTCGTAAGGCCATCGAACGAGATTATTTTGTAGATGGAGACAAAAAGTTACAAGTAACTATGAGTATTGGAGCTTCTATCATTGGTGAAGCTGATACCGAAACGAGCCTGTTTGAAAGGGCTGATAAAGCTTTGTACCAGGCAAAAGAAAATGGTAGAAACCAAATCATGGTTGATGCTTGAAATGCTTCCGCTGACTTATTTTATTGTCCCGATCAATGCAACCCACCACACTTGAAGGTCTATTTTCAACCCCTAGTTTTTTAACAATATTTTTTGCCTTTTTGCTGACTATCGCAAACGTAATGATTGGCGTTAGTATGTTGCCGAGCGATAATCGTAAAAAACGATATACGCTCCATCGCATAATATATGGAGCAATAGTGGCAAGTTTCATTCTATTCTTAGCTCTTAAGTATCAAAATAATCAGAATTCAATTTTAAACTACGTGGTTTTTGGTTATCTTCTAGTTGTAGTTCCCATAAGCAAACGATTAAATGTTACCTTGCATGCAGTGATTTCCTCAATTGCCTTGGTTTTAGTTGGTTTGGTTTCTTTTACCAATTTATTTTGATTCAAGCTTGAGAGGGTAAATGGCCGGTCCTTCAATAATTTCTTTAAGAGTAAAAATATAATACATGGAAGAGTTTGATGTCGTGGTAATAGGGGGAGGCCTTTCCGGCAGTCGAGCCGCTTTAAGAGCTGCCGAGTTGGGTGGAAGGGTTTGCCTTGTCGAGAAGAATATTGTGGGTCAAAAAGGTTTTATAAGAAGAAATATTCTTCCTATTGGAAATGACAGTGAAACCCTATTATGGTCAGTTCAACAGGAAACACTTAGGCCCCTTTCAGATGAGTATTGTGGGCAACTTAAAGGTTTGCTCGAAGAGGCCGGTGTGACTTTGATTAAAGGTGAAGGAAGTTTAGCAAGTCAAAATGAAATATTGGTACAAGAGGAAAATAATAGTCAGGTTGTTAAAGGTAAATCCCTGATTTTCGCATGCGGTTCGGAGCCCTATTTTTCACCGACCCTACCACACGAAGAAAATATAATAGTTTCTCTAGATGAAATTTCCCAGTTAGAAAAATTACCTGAAAAAGTTTTGGTTGTAGGGTCAGGTAAGTGGGGAGGAGAGGCCGCGCTTGGTTTTCAGCGATTGGGGTGCAAGGTTTTTTTATGTACGGATTCTGAAGATATTTTTCCTGAAATGGACCCGGAATTTAATTTGAAGGTTGAGGCGCAATTAAAAAGCAGGAAGATAAAAGTTCTATACAATAAAAAAATAATTTCCTTTTTTAAAAATGGTCATGACTTAGAGGTGACATTGGAAACTGGAATTAAATTAACAGCCAATCTGATAGTCATGGCGGATCATAGAAAGGGTCTTGAACAAAATAAAGTTGTGGAAAAACTTGGAGCCCGGCTTGGTAATAAAGGAGAAATTCTTGTTGATGATGTTATGATGTCGAGCATTCCCGGGGTTTATGGTGTGGGAAGTATTTCAGGTAAAAGAGAGACAGATGCAATGTCACAAGAGCAGGGTAAGGTTGCTGCTGAAAATGCGATGGGTAAAAAGCGACAGCTTAATACTGAATGGGTACCCGAGTTAAGCCAGATGGTACAAAATGTCGGTTTTGTAGGTTGTTCAATGAAGTCGGCGCCACATCAGGGGTTTCATCCGGTTGAGGGCCTAAATGAAAATGTGAAATTTGCGGATGCTGAAATGGCCCCGGAAGCGTTTAAAATCGTGGCGGACAAACGTTCAAAATTGGTGGTGGGAGCACAAATTATATCGAGACAGGCTGCTGAGTTAATCCCCATGATTTTATTACTTATTAAAAAAGGGGTCACGGTTCCCAATCTGGCAAATACTAGCTGCGGCGAAGGGACACGTTTTCAAGCACTTTGTGCTGCTGCAAGGCTCTGTCTCAAGGCCATAAAATCTGGATAATTTCGGCAATAATTTCAGGAATACTTCTTGCCTTGACTCGATATTTTAATTATGTTAAAAACCAACACTTTGACAGTGCTTTTGCGTCTTTCTTTAAGCTGTTGAAATAGCATTGAGCCCTTATAAAATTTGGATTTAAGAGATTTAATATGGCCGCTGAAAAAGATAAAGATAAAAAAGAAGAAGAGATAGATACTATTTGGTCGCGTCGCGACTTTTTTTCTTTAGCTGGGTGGGCAAGTTTCATGGCAGCTTTAGGTCTATCCTCTCTCTACTTTGCCAGGCTTTTATTTCCTCGAGTTCTGTTTGAACCCTCTCCGATTTTTAAAGCCGGATATCCAAGTGATTATACGGTGGGTGCGGTGAGCACCAAGTATATTAAGGATCAGCGGGTTTGGATTGTACGTGACGATGAGGGAATCTATGTCATTTACGGGTTGTGTACTCATTTAGGTTGTACCCCCCGTTGGCTCAATACTGAAAGTAAATATAAATGTCCCTGTCATGGTAGTGGTTTTACAAAAGAGGGGATGCATTTTGAAGGACCTGCGCCTCGGCCTTTGGAACGTTTGAAAATTTCCTTGGGACCTGATGGACAGATTATCGTAGATAAGAGTAAAAAGTTTCTTTGGGAAAAAGGCCAGTGGGGACAACCCGGATCAAAACTCTTAGTTTAATTCTAAGTGTTGTTGGGTTGAACCATTGATTATTTCTTTAGGAATTCAAAACATCCATTTTTAATGGAGGATTGATTTTTGGCAAACAAGGCACCCCAGATTCCGAGTATTGCGGAATTGATGGATAAAATAAAAAGTGGAAAGATTTTCAGTGAAATAGCCAAAGAAATCACTGAATCTCAACTTTGGACCTCATCATTCAGACATGGTTACGCGGATACACCGCGCAACCGTGTTCTGCAGATAGCTAGTAATGTTTGGTTGCATCTCCATCCTGTGAAGATGCACCGACACGCCCTTCGTATTAAATTCACATGGTGTATGGGGGGTATTACTTTTCTCCTGTTTTTATCCACGGTTGTAACTGGCGTCATATTGATGTTCTATTACCGACCGGTAGGAGAATATGCTTATTACGATATGAAATACCTGCAATATGACGTGCCATTTGGCAT
>JABJCF010000246.1 GCA_018665625.1 Nitrospina sp.
ACCACTTGCCAAATAAACTACGAATCTGGCATCAAACCCTTCCAAATAGATTATCCGATTCAGCCAACTGGCTATAAAAGAACCTTCGTAAACCGGAGCCTGCCTTAAATATTCTTCCAGAATAGTCAACGGGCATGGCAACCCCAAAACCATTAGCACAGCAACAAAGACTAACGAGGAAAAGTGAATGATTCGGAAAAGACGGTGGTTATATTTAAGACCCACCGGGAATCCAAATATAACAAATAAGATAATGAGAAAATGAAGGATAAGGACTAGTTCAATCATATCCCCCAAATTATATGCGAAGGGGTAAGCAACACTCGAGATAAATTTCTCGAAACGCACGGACCAAGGAAGAAGAAAATCGAATATTAGTCAGGCTTTCTTCAACTGCAGTTTTCGTCTTGAAAACACGGTTTTCATACTTTCCCTAAAAAGCGCATTTTTGCTAATCAAAGAAGTAAAACTAGGTTTTAATAAAACAAAACATGTTGTATCTGATTTCGCGGTTACGGTTGCTGTTCGCTTGGAGTTTGAAACCAGAACGCTTTCACCAAAAAAATCTCCCGGTCCTAATGCAGCCACTTTCTTTTCCCTGAAAAAAAATTTTTTCACCGAAACTTCCACCTCACCCTCTTGAACTATGAAGAAAAGATTCGCAGATTCGCCCTGATTAACCAGTGTCGTTCCTTCTTTAAATTCGTAGGCCTTCATCTGCGCAACGATTTGCATTAGCTCTTTATCCGAAAGAACAGAGAACGCCTGAATCCCTCCCATTTTTGCTAGAAACCAGTTTAAATCGTCTTTGATTATTGCTTTTGCATGGATTGTCATGTTGCACCTTTGGATGGAAATTGATAAAAGATTTTTATTCTGGAGGGGGCGGAGAATCTCCGCAAACAACTTATAAATTATTAGAGCAATTTATATGCCAATTAGACTTGCAAGGTTAAAGAGAAGGAAAAACAATTGAAAAAACATTGTTTATTTAACAGCCGATTAAAAATAAGCCACAATCGATAAGATTACAGGTTATAAAATATTTTACATGGTGTATGTTTTTTTTAACCTGTCACTTTTATTGTTCACCCTTATTATTGAAGACATTTGTTAACGGGTGTAGCATAAGCCCATTAATTTTTAATTTATATATCAATCCAATGAATTTTGAAGAATCAAAACAATTAGCCGAGGAGGGTACGGCGGAAGCGCAGTACAATCTCGCTCTTATGTACAGTCTTGGCCGAGAAACTCCCAAAGACGATCAGGCAGCAATCAAATGGTACCGTCTTGCAGCCGAACAGGGTTTCGCCGAAGCACAAACCAACCTCGGACTAATGTATGGCAAAGGCCAGGGGGTCGAGCAAAACTTTTCTGAAGCCGTTAAATGGTACCGCCTCGCCGCCGAACAGGGATTGGCTCAAGCACAACACAACCTCGGTGTAATGTATGGAAGGGGACAGGGTGTTGCAAAAGATTTTCTCGAAGCGGTCTGGTGGTTCAAGCAGGCTGCTGAACAGGAATATGGTCAAGCGCAATACAATCTTGGCTTGATGTGCAGTCGGGGCGAAGGAGTTCCCCAAGATGATAAGGAGGCTGTGAAATGGTACCGGTTATCGGCTGAGAATAGAATTTCAGGAGCGCAGTCAAATCTTGGCCTGATGTACGAGAAAGGTATGGGGGTGGAGCAAGATTTTATTGAAGCTCATAAATGGTTCAATATTGCCGGAGTCAACGGCAACCCCACCGGCAAAAAAAACGCCGACATTATCGAGAAAAAAATGCAGCCGGGCCAGATCATCACCGCCATTGGCCTCGCACGCGAATGGCTGGAAAAGTAAAGTACTCTAACTTAATACAACATCCACCAAATAAAATTTTCTCGATTTTTTTATTAATTATCTTTGCGCAATGAATTTGTCTAATGCGTTTGCAAATTTGAACTTTTCTTTCTGGCCGAATCCACTGGGGCCTCCCGTCTCGACACCGCTACCGCGTAACTCATCCATAAAATTTCGCATGCTCAACACCTGCCCGATATTATTTTTATCGTACACCGTTCCACGTGGGTCTAGAGCCTGAGCGCCTTTTTCGACCACGCGTGCTGCGAGAGGAATGTCTGCGGTGATGATTAAATCACCGGCTTCGCATAAATTGGCGATTTCATCATCGGCGATATCTGCTCCTGAACCCACTTGCAGTAGTTGCAGAAAAGGCGAATCGGGCAAGCGTAACGGAGAATTGGCAACCAACGTCACGGATATTTCTGTTCTCTCCGCCACACGATATAAAATTTCTTTGACCGCTTTAGGACAAGCGTCGGCATCCACCCAGATTTTCATTTTTTGTCGTATAGATTAAATAAAGGGAAGATTATAACGCACCCTCCCGGAGACTTGAAAAAAACTCATTCTAGAAGTACAAAAACAATAGTATGGCAAATTCAGAATCGGAAAATTATCTCCGGCGATTCGCCGGAGGTCTGTGGTTTTGCAAGGCTTGTTGGCATTGAGCGCTAAATTTATTTTTGTTACGCTTCATGCATTGCATCATCTCGCGGCTGGGAGGCATGTTCGGACAATATCTTTGCCGGTCCGTTTCGCAGTATTGGCGCATAGAGTCCCCGCCCCTTCTACCTTTCCTTTCATTTCCCGGCCCGGTGCCCTGCTGACGACGGTCGTAGTTGGCTAATGCCGGTGTTCCTCGATAACAACCCAGCACAAATGGGAATCCTTGGGTAGTGTGGTAATGATAACCTCGACTATTGTCCGCATGGCCGTTGCATTGGTCCAGGTCTGTTGGGGGGCGCCCTCTTTCGCCCTGAAGACCATAAATTTTGAATCCATCGAAGGCGTAACCGATCACCGGTGAATGCTGGCTGGGAGGATCTTGATGCACACACCCTGGGGTGCAGTGGTAGTGATAAACCCCCGAAGGGGCGGGGTGTCCACGGCAAGAGTCGAGTCCGTGGTTTTCCAACGCGATTTTTCCCTCTCGGTCTTCGGGACCAAAGAAAACCACGCCGTTAATAGCAACCGCGATTGGCCCACGTGATGGAACCGGGGTTGTGCGTGATGCTATCTGAGGATATCGGGGTATCTGGAAATTAAAATTTTGTTTGGTCGGACGGTTGGGGTTTACTCTTTCCCATTTATGGTCGGGGTAGCCGGTGGTTGAAACATTCAGAGTTTCTACTGTTACCTGAACTCGTACCTGCGGATTGGTGAAATGATGCTGTTGCGCTTCAGAGGAAGAAGCTATTGCCAAAAGGAAACTGCCCCACACCCAATATTTTCTTTTAAGAATCATTAAACCAGTTTCTCAAAAAATAAAGGGAAGGTCATCCAAAAAATATGCCCCCAAAATGGGGGCATAAATGTAAATTTGCTAAACCGGCTAGTGGTCGCGGTAGGCAACACCATGGGTTTCGCCATCGGTGTCAATCTTTGTGATAATGCTTAAGTCGGCAGCAGAAACCACTGCCATTTTATTCTCATCACGAAGAGCTACATAAACCGTTTTACCGTCAGAACTGATCGCCATCATATCGGGGCGTTGGCCCATAGGAGAAGTTTTAGTGATCTTTCGACTGGCAGTATCAATCATTGCTATCTGGTTCAGTTTTCTTTGCCCGACATAAACTGTTTTTCCATCGGGGCTGTGCACCAACCCATGCGGCTCACCGGGGACGTCAATGGCTGCCATAACAGCTCCATGATCAGGGCTCATCAAAAGCAGCCTGTTATCTGCCGGAGCCGTAACCCAAAAATGTTTCCAATTTTGGGTTGGTTTGATTGCCATCGCACCTTTTGCTCCCTTCCAAGTCTCAATAATTTTACGGGATTTTACGTCTATCACTGAAATGTTTGCTGCGCCGGCATTGACAACATACAGGGTGTTACCATCCCGAGAAAAAATAGCGGTGATGGCTTTTTTGTCTGTAACCATCGTGTCTAAAGCTTTTTTAGATGCGACATCAATGAAGGTAATATTGCCCGCGCCTACATTACAAGAAACGGCGAGCTTGCCATCAGGAGAGACAGCAACGTCGTGGGCTTTTGTGTCTGCCACCACATCGGCTAATACTTCTTTTGTGCTGGTGTCAATAATAGTAATACTTTTTGTTCCGAGGTTAGCGATGAAACCAAGCTTGCCGTCTGGACTGAAAGTTACATTATGCGCCCCAGCCCCAGTTGGTATTGTTTTAACAACCTTGTTGGAATCGGTATCTATAACCTGAACATTAGCGCCTTTCATATTGGCGACCCAAACTTCACCTGCGTAACTTTGTGCTCCGGAAAAGAAAACTATGGAAAAGGTAAATAGGAACCATGATTGCAACTGTTGCGACTTTCTCAATCTTTTGCTGGTCGGTTTCATGCGATCTCTCCACTTATTTATTGAATGGATAATTTATATATTTCTCAGCGTTATGCCTGGCACCGGAAAAACTTGCTAATATGTTTTCGAGCTTATTAGGTTAGAGGTATCGAAAAGCAAATAGGGTTCAAAATCTCTGCTTTAAAAATGATGAGAATCTACCTAAAAAAACCTATACCATCATTAAATTGAAGGGTATAACAATAATCTCAAAGACTTATTTGCAGCCAATGAATAAAAGACCCTTAGGAAAAATATTAAGAGTATTCTTCAAAAAACCTTTCTATATCGCTTTTTTGAATATTTTTAGATACTTTGAAAAACCGATAGACGTTTTGCGACGTTATCTTTTGTGGAAAGGAACCTATCCCACTAAGCTCAAAGTAAAGACCCCATTGGGAAAACAGGAAGTCAGTCTTTTTTCATTTCACGATACGATAACCCTGGTGGAATGTTTTGCGAAATTAGATTATCAAGCGAAAAAAAATATCTCATGTGTGGTAGATTTTGGCTCAAATATTGGCATCAGCGCGAGTTATTTTTTGACACGCAATAATAATGTTAAGGTCTATTTATTTGAACCGCTTCCAGAAAACATTGAGAAATTAAAAGCAAACCTGAAGGGTTTTGAAAAAAGGTACGTATTGAATGATGTCGCAGTGGGCTTGGAAAATGGACACGCCAATTTTGGTTTCGAGTCCACAGGGAGGTACGGTGGACTTGGGAGGGAGCTTCCACAAACGATTCAAGTACAGGTCCGCAAGGCGGAAGAAGTTATTGCAGACGTTCTCAAAAATGAAGGGCGTATTGATATACTGAAAATTGATGTCGAAGGATTGGAAACCGCACTCATTGAAAACTTATCCCCCGATAGTTTAAAAAAAATCGACCATATTTACGCAGAAACTATTTACAACAAAAACTTGCCAGGTTTTGAAAAAGAACAATATGGCGATGTAGTTCGCTTCCGAAAGACTTTCAACGCGCCTTGAAAATTACCGGGGATGCTTCTGAACGAGGTATTTGTAGTAATCAAATATAGATAAAGTTCCCAACATCTGACCATGTTCAGTTACCGCCAGATGATGGATAGCGTGGTCGCGCATTACCTGTGCAGCTTTCTCCATGCTCTCCTTGCTTTCAAGCTTGACCAGGGGGAAACTCATAATTTCTGCCACCTGCATTTTTTGAGGATCAAGATTTTTTGAAATCACTTTTCCACCAATATCGTGATTGGTAATGATGCCAATATATTCTCCGGCCTCTTCTACCAGTAGCGAATGTATTTCATTTTCATGCATCACATGCGAAGCTTCTAGAATACTTGCTGTTGGGCTGATGCTCAAAAGCGACTCTGCCATAAAATTGTGAATTTTTTCCATTTCGACTTCCTTTAAATTTCTCGATTAAAAATTTTGTTAATGGTCTTCTTTCGAAAAATGACGAATGTAATGGATCAATTGCCAAACCTGATCATCTTCAAGGTTTTTAAAAGCAG
This sequence comes from Nitrospina sp., assembly GCA_018665625.1. Next base: position 5,882 of record JABJCF010000246.1, read on the forward strand.
GCATAGCGGTTCCTGAAGATCCATTTCTAATAACCCAAAATAATTGTCCGTCAGGTAGAGGGTCAATCGTTTGGCTGCAAGTAAAATTACGCGGATTAGGTGTCAACTCGCGAAACAAAATACCGAGCCCATTTCCGCTGATACCATGGCAAACCCGGCAAGGCCCTGGTTGTGCGTCAAAGTGAAACAAGGTTTGACCTGCAAAAATATTTTCAGGGGAGGGTGGAAGCGGATTCTTCATTTTTAAAAACTTCTCTGGTGCCTCGACTGTTTTCCGAGCCTGCGGACATAATGGCTCAAACTCCAATCCCCCTTCCACCTTTTTTTCAGGATGAGCGACGAGAGTCCATCCCCAAGTGAAAGAAGTCGGCATTGTTAAACATAAGAGCAGTCCAAAAATAATAATACGCTTCATTTACAACTCTCCTTATTATATTGCTTTCTATATATTAGAGATACTTTTGAGGGGATTTATTCCTTTGCAGCGCGTGTAGTGCTCTTATCTTATTTAAAATTGTACGCGAAGCATCCACTGGAACAAGTGACCATATAATGGGGACAACTTTTACAAGGTTCATTAGGTGATGCCTTAAAAGCGTGCCCTAAAAATTCGGTATGCATTTTTTTTATTGCTAATTCATTAACCTGTTTGAAGTCCTGAATATTCCCTAACTTTTTATCGTGAAAAGGAAAACAGTTGAAACAGTCGCCTTTCGGGTCAATGTCCATAGGGCTATCATCGGCACAGCCGAAGTAAACATCTTTGTCTTTCCACTCAGTGATGTTTGGTACAGATTGACTTCCATGATAAATGAA
>JABJCF010000002.1 GCA_018665625.1 Nitrospina sp.
GATGAAGATAATTTTATCGAACAATAAACCGAATTCAAACATTACTTTCAACTCAGGGAGATGAACTCGCAATGAAGCGACTTCCCATTTTAGACAAGTTAGATAAAGATCTAGAAGACTCACAAAGAGAACTACAGGTGGATATTCCCAAAGCGATTCTAACCGCACGAGAACATGGCGACTTGAGTGAAAACGCCGAATTTAAAGCGGCAAAGGAACGACAAATGTTTCTTGAGTCACGAATTTCTCTTTTGCAAAAGCGCATCAGCGACATCATGTCCATCAACGTGAACCAGATTCCGAAAAACCACTCCGGGCTTGGGAGCACTTTGAAACTAAAAAATTTAGATACCGACGAAGAGATTGTGTATCATCTGGTTTTTCCAGAGGAAGTCGATCCAGATAAAGGAAAAATTTCCACCGCCTCACCCGTAGGAAGATCCATGGTGGGTAAACAGGAAGGCGATGAAATCACGGTATCGCTGCCTGACGGTAAAATAGAATTTGAGGTATTAGAAGTGATTAGCATTCATGACAAACTTGACAAAGGCGACTCTGAATAAACTTAATGGCCCTTATAACTTTTGCTGAAATTGAAGAAGAGGATCCCTATTTCCTTGATGTTGACAAGTGGCCCGATTGGCAAGCCCAGTTCTGCAACAGCCACCCGCTTAAACTGGAAATCGGTTTTGGGATGGGGAGTTTCCTGATTGAGATGGCTGCCCAGGAACCCAAGACCAATTTCATTGGTATGGATTTTTACCATAAGGGCATCCGAAAATTAATGACGCGGATAAAAAAACTGCAGTTAGAAAATATCCGGATGGCCTATGGAGACGTGCGTTTCAAAGTTCCTCTACTGTTCAAGGATGGAGAATTGGACACGGTTTATATCAACTTCCCCGATCCCTGGCCCAAAAAAAGACATATTAAAAGAAGGTTGATCAAACCTGATTTTGTTAAACTCATAGGGCAAAAGTTGGCCCCTGAAGGACAAATTCATTTAGCGACCGATAGTGAGCCTTATGCCATCGAAATGCTGGAATACTTTAATGCTGATCCCATGTTTCAAAATCAGGACCCAGAGTCAGGCTTCCTGGAAAGTCGTGTGGACCTGCCAAAAACCAAATACGAAAAAAACTTTATCAATGCAGGTCATATAATTTATTATCTCGAATATTCACGGTTGGGCATTACCGCGCCCACAACTTGAAGACTCCAAAGGTAACCCTTGTGCCTAAAGCGCGTATTCTCATCGTCGATGACGAAAAGAACATTGTTAGCTCTTTAACCGGAATTCTTGCAGATGAGGGTTATGAAGTTGCCAAGACCGGGGACGGTATTGAAGCTTTGGAGATTATCCAAACAGACCCTCCTGACTTGGTATTGCTGGATATCTGGCTACCGGGAATGGACGGAATTGAAGTTTTAAAGACGGTCAAAGCATATCATCCTGAGATCGAAGTCCTGATCATGTCCGGACACGGAACCATTGACACGGCTGTCAAGGCAACCAAATTGGGAGCCCAGGATTTCATAGAAAAACCTTTTTCCCTCGACCGGATCACCCAATCAATCTCAGACGTGTTGAGCAACAAACGCTCTTCCATCAGTGAGGAAAAGCTGACACCTTCCTCCAAGGAACTCCCTCTTTGCTTTGAGTCCATGGTCGAAGTGAGAAAGGCCGTGAAAGATTTTTCCCTCAATATGAAACCGATTTTAGTGCATGGCGAAAGTGGGACAGGCAAAGAGCTCATCGCCCAAGCTATCCATAAGCAGAGTAGTAAAAGTGACCGCCCCTTCGTTAAAATAAATTGTTCGTTTCGTCAAGCACGAGCCATTCATTCCCTACTTTTCAAGCGTCCTAAAAAAGGATTAACAAACACCAGCTCTTCCAAACAGGCTGGCGAAGAGAAAGTGATCTATCTCAGCAATATTGACTCGTTGAGTAAAGGCCTTCAAGAAAAACTCGCGGAAGCTCTGAACGCCAACGGTTCATCGTTGGAGGATCCCCATTTAGAATTGATGCCTACCCGGATTTTTGCATCGTCCACCCGAGATTTGGCGTCCCTCTCCGAAAAAGGCCAGTTCCATCCTGCATTGCTGGATGCCTTCAAAAACTCCACTTTATTAGTTCCGCCTTTGCGCGATTATGCCGTGAGCATCCCGGCTATTGCAAAAGATTACCTAGCTGAAGCCCGAAAGACTCAAAACGCTTCTATTCCAGAAATAGGTGAAGATGCCTTGGCCGCTCTATGCCGTTATACTTGGCCCGAAAATATAAAAGAACTTAGAACGGTACTGAACAAATTAATTTTTACCGGCGTTAACCAGAAAAAGATAACGGCTCAGGACCTGCCTTCAGAAATTTGGCAACCAAAAATAGAAATCAAGAGTATTGATCAGGCTGGCTCCCTTCAGGAAGCAGAGCTGATCTGGGAAAAGCATTTCATCATTCACCACCTCAAGCGCAACAACTGGGATATCAATAAAACCTGCAAAGCTCTGAGCACAGAAGAGAAACAACTCAAAGAAAAAATAGAACGGCA
>JABJCF010000247.1 GCA_018665625.1 Nitrospina sp.
TTAGTATCGGGTTGAATGATAAATAGTACTTTTAACTTATTCCTATTACTCATAATTCCTTCAGAGCACTTTTAATTGCTTATTTGATTTTGAAATCGAGTGTAAACAAACATCAAGAAAATTTCACTATTGTTTCGACAGCTTGGTTGCAACAAAGTCGAGTAGCTCATGGCGAGGAATCTTTTTTTAGTCAAGTCTGACTTAAAGTGAGCAGCCAAGATTGCTTTTATTTGCGTACAAATTAATAGAAGATACTTTAGAGGATTTTTACCGCAAGCTATGTTAGTCAGGTACTTTCTTGCTGACTTTTTTAATTTTGGCATGATCATGATTTATTGTCAATTTGTAGAATTTATCGGCTTTTCTGAGTTCCTTCAGCAGGGAAATATTAATAAATATGAATCTTTAACGAAAATTTGATTCTTATAGGTATTATCGGGAGTTTCAGCAAATAAGTTGATCAAAACTTAACAGATCCAGGAAATAAAAGGTCCAGGTCTATGATTTGTCAATCGTATTAATACGGGTGGATTCAAACACAAGTATTTAGAGCAAGACCCATGGTTTGCATGAAAATAGCATTTACCTTGTGTACATCGTATTTTTCGACAGCCAAATCTCGTCCTTTAGGCCCCATTTGATCAATCAACCCTGGGTCTTTAATAAATCGCTCCATAGTTTGTACTAAAGTGTTTACATCTTTTACGGGAACCAAAAAACCATTTTCAGAATCTATTACTGTTTGACGGCACCCCGGTGTATCCGTCGTTATTACTGGGCGTCCCATTGACATGGCCTCAAGGACTGTTCTCGGCGTTCCTTCCCTGTATGAAGGGAGAACATACACGCTGGCTTCTGCGATATAGGGGCGCACATCGTTTGTGTAATCAAGAATTTCAACCACTCCACTTTGTTTCCATTTTTGGTAATGCGAAATATCAATCGATGATGGGTTGCTGTCAGGACGTGTGACAAAACGTAAAATAACCTCAGGGTAGCGCTCTTTAATAATTTTAGCGGCATCAATATATTCGAAAACTCCTTTTTCTTTGATTAACCTGGAAATCATGAGAAAAACCAGTGGTTTTTTTATCAATTGGGTTGGTTTGTAATGATCAATGTCGACGCCAGATCCATTGACGAGAACAGTTTCCTTATTTTTTGCGACAATTCCTAAATCTTTGAAAAGAGTTAAGTCGTCCTGATTTTGAAAAAAAACAGCCGTATTGTTTTTTAACCCGAACTGATATAGCCGGCGGACAATATAGTTAAGGATTCTAAATCGGATCCCAGAGCCTAAAAAGGGATGCCCGAGACCGGTGACCATAGAATAGACATTTGGGACTCCTGCCAAATGGGCTGCATAAGAGCCATATATATTTGGTTTTACCATATAGGACAAAACAGCATCTGGACGGAACTTTCTTAGAAGTCTATAAATTTTAACTAAAGAAAACAGATCTCCGGCAGGGTTGAAGCTATTGCGTTTTAAAGGATAATACTCATAATTTACTCTTATCTTCGCTAAATCGGAAATAATGGAACGGTCTTGGCTAGGGCCTAGAACCGTGACTTGGTTCCCAGATTCAACAAAAGCTTTTAACAGATTTCCACGAAAATTTATTAATGATTCTGAGTGACCGCTGATTAAAACTATTTTCATTCTAAAATTGGAAACCTTTATGCGATTTTGTTGTGGATCTCTTCGTTCTTAAGGAGTTTTTCCCTGAGATTTGCAAAGGTAGTGAATTGATAGTCATTTTCTTGAAGGAGCTTTATTACCTTGGATAATTTATTAAATACGGAAGGTCGTCCAAGTGAAAACCTTGTCTTGTTTGCTAAAGATGCCCCTTCAGGATAAACGGGATTAGGCAGGGCGGATGTTTCAAAAGGGTGGATATACAAAACATATAATTCTTCCTTTTTCAGGTATTTCGACAACAGACTTTTCATTAACAACCAGGGAAATATTCTTAAATAACCCCCTCCTGAAATAGGAATTTGTTTTCCTCCCAAGGGAAGAGTGCTAATTTGGAACTCGAAAAAATCTTTGTGGCGATAGACTTCGGAGGAGCATTTTTTAAAACCGGACATATCTATTTCGCCGTAAAGAGGGTGGTCACCAAATAAGATACGGCTGGAATCATAGAGGTACCCCACTTGTTTTAGAATGTCCAACCGTGCTCTGTCGAGACTAAAGCATGGCGCTCTATATCCAGAAACCTCTTGGCCCAATAGACTCTCCAATTCCTCCTTGCAAGATTTGACTTCCTTTTCAAAAGCTTCTGTCGATAGGGTCAGAGGTCGAATATGGCTCTGCCCATGGGACCCAATTTCATGGCCTAATTGCAAAATTTCCTGAAGCTTCCTTTTTATTTTAGGGATTAATTCTCCCAGTACAAAAAAGGACGAAGGAACCTGATGGGATTCTATGATTTTTAAATATCCATCAAGGCCGTCCAGCATTGAATAGGTCCGGTCACACTTTTTTCTGGCAAAATAATCCACATGATACCAATCTTCAATGTCTAGAGATAAAATTGCGTATTTCATGATTCTTCGAACTATAAATTAATTTTTACAAAATATTCGCGGTCATTATCTAATATCTGATAATTCTTAAAGCCACAAGATCGAAGCATATTATCTAATGCTTCTTTAGAACGATAATACAAGGGGCAACCTTTTAAAAAGTATCGGATCTTTCTTATAGAATTAAGAAAACCTTCTGATTTGGGAAAAGACCCCAGAATCATTTTAGTAGTTTCATTTTTTGCTTTATTCAAAAGCCGGGCCGGGTCTTCTATATAATCAAAGACTCCCATCAAAACAGCTGCGTCAAATTTTTCGTTGAATGGGTGTTCAAAATAGTTGTCACATATGAATTTGGTATTTCCAGTAGGGAACTCTTGCTGGCAAGTTTGTTCGGCCAGTTTTATCATCTCTTCTGCCATATCAATGCCGGTTACGGATTTATCTATTTTCAAGAACTGGACTGCGTATCTCCCGGAACCACAACCAATATCCAGTACTGATTGAACTTCTTTAGTATCAATACTATTTAAAGTTTTTTCAAAACGGAGATACATACTTTTTCGAAATTTAGTGTCTATCCAGCGATCAAAAGTTGTTTTTCTTTCGGAGGGCTCATAAATTGCATCAAATTTTTTTGCGTAGGAGTCAAATGTAGATTTTACTTTTTCGGAATCAGAGATTTGATCACTCATAATTATTAGTTCTATTTAGTGTGGAAAATTTTAAAATGGAAATTACATATAATATTTAATGATTGTTAGCTTCCAGCCAAGCTTGAAACATTAAAACATTCCATAAATTGAAATGCCAGTGGCGTTTTCCTTTGAGATGCTCCTCCCACTTTTCTCGAATGATAGTGGGTTGAAAAAAACCTCCCTCTCGTAGCTTTTTTTCGCTTAGAAGATTCTCTGCCCAGTCTTTAAGAGGGCCGCGTAACCAAGAAGCCAGAGGAATTCCGAAACCCATTTTGGGCCGATCAACAAGATCCTTTGGAACATATTGATAAAGTACTTGTCGTAATAGCCATTTGCCAGATCCATTTTTGATTTTCATTGACTGGGGAATTTTCCAGGCCCATTCGACTAAACGGTGATCCAGAAATGGTATTCGAGCTTCCAGGCTTACTCCCATACTTGCGCGGTCTACTTTAACTAGAATGTCATCGGGGAGATAGGAGACGGTATCTAAATACATCATCCTTTGGACAAAGCTCTGAAGTTCAGGCCATTTTTCTCGCTCAGTAACAATTGTTTTGGTTTCTCTTCCCTTGATAAGCAATTGCTCTGGATGCGTCCATTGGCTAGTGAGACGATAATACAAGGAATCAGGATCAGGCATTTCCATTACGTCAGCCAATTTTTGGAATTTGTCACCAAAGGTGCCTAGCATTCCATACTCCTTAAACAGTGGAGCGAGAAGACTGGCAAAATGATCCCACTGACCGGGCGACGGGATTCTTAAGGTATTTGCGGCCAGTTTTCTTAAAAGTAAAGGAATCCAGCTAATTTTTTTCCAAATATCTGGAGCCCAAAAATACCGATTGTAACCCCCGAATAACTCATCTCCTCCATCACCGGAAAGACAAACGGTGACATGTTGCCGAGCCATCTGTGAAACAAGAAACGTAGGAATTTGCGAGGAGTCAGCAAACGGTTCGGAATACAAGGTATGCAAACGGGGTATTACATCTAAAGCTTCCTCTGGGGTCACATAAAGTTCGGTATGATCTGTTCCCAGATGCCTGGCAACACGTGCGGCAAACTCCGCTTCATTAAAGCCTGTTTCATGCATTCCTATTGAAAAAGTCTTAACGGGTCTATTGCTTTCAGCTTGCATTAGGGCAACAATAGTCGAAGAGTCCACACCGCCTGATAGAAAAGCTCCTAAAGGTACATCTGAAACCATGCGATTGCGAATGGAATCCCGTAAAAGCGTATCTAATTCGGACACAGCCTCGGTTTCTGAACCTATGAAAGAATTTTGCAAACCTTGTTCTGCAGCATTCTTTGCCGACCAATAGCTTACTGGCCCATCCGAAGTTTCTGGGGCCAATCCATTTATAGTTAAGTAATTCCCAGGGGCTAGCTTTTGAATGCCTTGGTATATGCTGTAGGGGCAAGGTACATAACTATATCTTAAGTAAAGTGCTAACGCATTGTGATCCACCTCGCTTTTAAAGTCAGGGTGGCATCGAATGGCACTCAACTCGGACCCAAAGAAAAACTGTTTGTTTGACCATCCGTAGTACAGAGGCTTTTCCCCCAAGCGGTCGCGTCCCAGATGTAGAAGGCGTTTTTCGCGGTCCCACAGGGCAAATGCAAACATCCCATTGAAAGAATGTAGGGCTTCTTGAATACCCCACTGTTCAAAAGCAACCAGCATCACTTCGGTATCAGAATGCCCTGTGAAAGGAGAAACTGTTGTCATTTCTGATTCCAGTTTCTGACGAATTTCAGAAAAGTTATAAATTTCTCCGTTATAGGTAAGGATGTATCGGCCCGTGGCTGAGACCATGGGTTGGTGGCCTGCGACTGAAAGGTCAATGATAGAAAGCCGCTTATGACCCAATGCTATGCCTGATTCAGCATCAACCCACACACCCCTGTCATCCGGTCCGCGATGGTCAAGCGGGTGGGTCATATCTCGCGTCAGGGCGAGTAGTTCTTCCTGGCTCCTACGACGGGCAGGATCAAAAAAACCAACTATACCGCACATTAGATTTCGCCTGTTTCTGGTTTGACCCTTAAAAAATAATAGGGGACCATTTTATGGATTGTTAGAGATTGAAATTGACGATGGCTTTATCTTAGTTAGATAGACTATTAATAATAAAAGTATAGGCAGTATTTGAGCCTTATAGCGAATAGCCGTTCCAAAATTTTGGTATGAAATAAAACAAAAGAAACCAGCCCATGTTGCAATTAATAAAATTAACCACATGAAAATGGGATTTTTAATGTTTCTCCATCGTATTTTTAAAAATCCTATAAATAAAAAAATAAGTAAAAAAATATTTTCAAAACCCGCTAGGATGCCCAAAAGGCTTGGCAGCTCCCAGGGGAGAGGACGAAATAAGGCTGTGAACGTACCCAAAGGCAAAAATGAAAATATATCGTTCCATGTGTTAAATTGAACATTCATTATATTGCGCGAACCGCTTTCATAACTCAAATCCTTGGTTGATACTATTTTTAGCCAATGTAAGACCGAATCTAAGTTATTTTTCAATTGAAAATATAACATAAATTGTTTACCCAGAAAAAATGTAATAATAGGTGGAGCTAGGCAGAGGGCTATTTTTTTTAATAATTTGATATCGCTTGTTAAA
>JABJCF010000248.1 GCA_018665625.1 Nitrospina sp.
ATTCTCTGAACTTCACAAAAATATCGCGGTCTCTGCAAATTTAGACCTGCCATTAGATGAAGGAATTAGGCTGACCTTGAACGGCGTGTGTGAAGGTTTGGGTTGGGCCGTGGGCCATGTTTTTCTTGCTGAAAATGGAAACAAATTAGTTTCCTCCAAAATTTGGTACTTGGAAAATAATGAGCTGCATAGACCTTTTGTGGAAGAGACTGAAAAACATAAATTCGAAAAAGGGACAGGCTTACCAGGAAAGGTATTTGAATCAGGCAAACCAGACTGGATAAAAGATGTAACCGATCACCCCAAATTTCCTCGTGCAGAGGCAGCTAAAATGGTGGGGTTAAGAACGGGCTTCGCTTTTCCCATTCTGCTTAATAAAGAAATAATTGGTGTTATGGAATTTTTTTCGAATTCCATGGGTGAAAAAAATGAAAATATTTTTGAAATGATGGCTGATATAGGAACGTTGCTGGGTTCTTTGGTAGAACGAAAAAGAAGTGAAGAAAACTTGCAAAAAGCAGAATTGAAAGCTCAGGAAGCCAACATAGCAAAAGGTAGTTTCCTTGCAAACATGAGTCATGAAATCCGGACACCCATGAATGCCATCATTGGAATGAGCCATTTGGTTTTGGAAACTGAATTGAATGATACCCAACAGGATTATGCAAATAAAATACAAGGGTCGGCAAATGCTTTGCTCGGGATCATAAACGATATCCTTGATTTTTCAAAAATTGAAGCTGGGAAAATGGACATGGAAGAAGTGGATTTCCAGCTAAAAGAGGTTTTGGATAATCTAGGCAATATGATAACGATTCAAGCACAGGAAAAAGGATTGGAAATGCTGTTTTCTGTCGACCCCAATGTGCCTCTTTCCTTAATCGGAGACCCACTCCGATTGGGGCAAATACTGACAAATCTAACTAATAACGCCTTAAAGTTTACAGAACAGGGAGAGATTCTGGTTGCTATAAACCTGGTTAAAGAGGAAAGGGACCAGGTATTGGTACAGTTTTCAGTAAAAGATACAGGCATCGGTTTAACCAAGGAACAAGTAAATAAATTATTTGAAGAATTCAATCAGGCAGATTCTTCTACAACCAGAAAATTTGGAGGCACGGGCCTGGGACTTACCATCTGCAAGCGGCTAGTTGAAATGATGAATGGAGAAATATGGGTGGAAAGCGAACCCGGAAATGGAAGCAATTTCATTTTTACTGCAAATTTTGGAATAAGACCCGATGTCAAAAAGGAAAAACTGATTCTAAGAGATGACCTTCAGAGACTCCAGGTTCTGGTAATGAATAAAAACAAAACCGCAGGTGAAATACTTGAGAAAACTTTAGAGTCTTTCTCATTATTAAAAATTGAAAAAGCTTCCTCAGGAGGAGAAGGGATTACCAAAATAGAAGAAGCCGATTCAAATCAACCTTTCGACCTGATTATTATGGATTCGCAATTCCTCGATATGAACGGAATACAAGTCGCAGAAATTATCAAAAATCATCCGCGACTCAACCACGATCCTAAAATTATCATGCTTACCGAATATGGGCGCGAAGAAATCATGCGGCAAGCTAAAGAGTCGGGGCTGGATGGGTTACTGGCAAAGCCTATAAATTCTTCGCTATTATTTAATACCATCCTGGAAGTGTTTGGAAAATCATCTTCATTGAAAACAAAGTTTTCAAATGATTCGTTAGAGCAAAAAGAATTAAGTTCCATACATGGAGCCAAAATTCTGTTGGTGGAAGACATAGAGATCAATCAGGAAATTGCACTTAATTACCTTAAAAAAGTGGGAATGGAAGTTTCAATTGCCAAAAACGGTAAAGAAGCTGTCGAAATGGTCTCTCTTTCCGATTATGATTGCGTTTTAATGGATTGCCAGATGCCAGTGATGGACGGGTATGACGCGACTCGAACCATTCGCAAAGATAGCCGATTTACTTCTCTTCCAATTGTTGCCATGACGGCCAATGCCATGACGGGGGACAGGGAAAAATGCATCGAAGCAGGAATGAACGACCACGTCTCCAAACCTATCCACACTCGGAAATTATATGCTGCTTTAATTAAATGGATTCCCTCACGTAGAACGAGTGAGAATTCAGACTTAAGTTCCCCATCTTCTCCACCTAACGATCCTCATAATGAAGAATTTTTACCAGAACTAGAGGGTTTTGATACCAATTTTGGGCTGACAATGATAGATGGAGATGTAAAACTCTATCGAAATTTTCTGAAGAGATTCTACGCAAACTACTCAAACATCAAGGAAGCAATATCCAAAGCCCTGCTTATTGAAGATAAAAAACAGGCGGAATTATTAGTACATTCCTTTAGAGGGGTTGCAGCAAACCTGGGAGCTAAAAAGCTAGCTTCCATTTCCGAATCTCTTGAGTTGGCAATCAACAAGGGACATGAAGACCGCTATGATTCATTGCTGGAAGAACTTTCAATAAACCTGGACCCAGCCATAAAACAGTTGGCCAAAATAGTTAAAGATAAAGCGGGCTCACCAAAAACAGATCTGGATTTTTCTAAAATAACTCTCCCTCAAATGCTAATAAAATCGATTAGAGAAAAAATAGAAATGGGTTTAATTAATAACCTGGAAGACGAACTGGAAGAAGTGAGAAAAATAGAGCCTTGGGGAGAAAGTCTGGCAGAGCATTTTTCGGGGTTTACGGAAAAATACGATAGCTCGGGAGTTTTAAACCTACTGGGTAAAATTGAAAAAGGCAAACCCTGATAGAGCGAAATAATTTGCCGTTAAACTTTTAACCGAGAAAAAACTATTGTTTTTAGAAACTGGAGATTCTTTATGGATATTGATTTTCGAAAAGACCAGTTAACCGGGATGAAAATTCTGATCGTTGACGATGAACCCAACAACCTTGACATTATGGGCCACTTTTTAAGAAGTGGTGGGTTGAATATTTCAATCGCAACCAGCGGAAACCAGGCGCTAAGCATCGTTTCCAAAAACAAACCTGATTTGATTTTACTGGATATAGTAATGCCCGACATCGAAGGGTTTGAAGTTTGTGAAATTCTAAAAAAAGATGTGGCGACTGAGAACATCCCCGTAATTTTTATTACAGCCCGATCAGAAATCGAAAGCATTATAAAAGGGTATCAGGTCGGGGGTACAGACTACATCACCAAACCCTTCCAGGAACAAGAGGTGCTCTACAGGATACACACCCGGTTAAACCTGATAAAAAAACAAAAAGAAATAATCAAGCAAGAAAAACTTTATCGCACTATTTTAGAAAAAGTGCCCGAACTCATATTTCAATTAGACCCGGAAAAGAAAATTATTTACGCCAATCCTGCTTTTATAAGATTGGGCTATGAACCTGAAGAGTTGTTAGGCAAACCTTTTATCGACTTAATCAAATCTGACAACAAGAATGAAATAATAAAAGAAAACGCCACTGACAAAATTGGTCCATTCGCACCAAACGAAATTGAAGTTCTTTTATAAATAAATGAAGAATCAACCTTATATGATCATATGCGCACCTTGAGTGTCGTCATAGATTCGGTTGGAATATGGGATATTGCAGATAAAGACCATTTTAAAAAAGAAATTCCAAAGAATTTTCTTGGAACTATTTGTATTGCAAAAAAACCAAACTTTAATATTACTTCTCCTGGCTAACCAGTTGCTGTGGTAATTAGCCAAACTTTTTAACATTTTGCATTTAAAGGGACAATCTACAGGAGGGAATTCATGACGGGTTTCGAAGACAATCAATTTACTGGAATGAAGATTCTAATAATAGAAGATGAACCAAATAACATCGATATTCTTTTGCACTTGTTGGAAAAAATAGGAATAAATATTTTAATTGGAACAAGTGGAGAGAATGGCCTCAAGATCATTGAAAAAGACAAGCCGGATTTAATTTTACCTGGAATCAATGGATATGAGACCTGCGCAAGGTTGCAAAATGATCCTTCAACTAAAAATATC
>JABJCF010000249.1 GCA_018665625.1 Nitrospina sp.
GATGAAGAAAAAAAGAAACCTCTACCCGAGTTTCCCTGGAAAATCGGTGTCGTCACATCTTCAACAGGAGCTGCGGTAAGAGACATTCTAAACATTATTAGAAGAAGAAACTCAAAAGTTTCTGTTTTGCTATGCCCCGCAAAGGTTCAGGGCGAAGGAGCTGCAGAAGAAATTGCGCGTGGCATCCACGATCTGAACCAAAGAAGAGATATAGAAATTATTATTATTGGACGAGGAGGCGGTTCATTGGAAGATTTGTGGGCTTTCAACGAAGAGGAAGTTGCTAGAGCCATTGCTGCTTCACGCATTCCAATTGTTTCGGCAGTCGGGCATGAAATAGATTTTACAATATCAGATTTTGTAGCCGACTTACGTGCTCCAACTCCATCAGCAGCTGCAGAGCTAACGGTGCCTCTTCTTCGTGAAACATTACGGGAAATTAAAACGCTGAATGAAGCGCTCATAAATTCTTTACAGCAAAGGCTACAATATTATTACGATTTGTTAAAAAGATTGATGGATAGAAGGTTTTTTCACCAACCTAGAGAAATATTCAACCCGCAAATCCAGCGAGTTGATGAACTGCACTCTCGACTACTTAGAGGACTGGAACAAAACCTTCTGTCCCAACAACAAAAATTGCAGGATAAAATACATCGCCTATTCCAAGCCTCCCCAGAAAAAAGCATTCCGCATTTGAAAGAAAATCTGGCTATGCTACAGAAAAGAATGTTTCACATCATGCAATCACAATTGCTTATAAAAAAAGAACGCTTTGAGGGAATAATTAAAAACCTGAATGCTTTTAATCCTCTTGCCATTTTAGAAAGAGGATATAGTATTTGCTCCAAAGATAATAAATCTTTAAAAAGCACAGAAGGAGTTAATACGGGGGATTCTGTCAATGTAAGGCTTTCCCATGGAAAGCTAGATTGCACAGTGAAAAAAGTTATAGAGGAAAATTAATGCTGTTGCCGGTTTTGCTAAAGATCTTTTATGGATAAGATTCCGACAACTTCATTATTTTGAGTAACAGTAAGATGGCGAACAGACTTCTCGCTCAACATTTCGCGGGCAGCCTCAAGGGATTCTTCAGATTCAATGGTAAATAGAGGTTGAGACATTACCTCGGAAACCTTAATCGATTCGGCATCCAGATTTTTAATGAGAACACGTTTCATTAAATCGGTTTTAGTTACAATTCCGATATATTTTCCATTTTCGGTAACCAGAAGGGAACCGACTTTATTTTCATAAATAATTTCGGCGGCATTTTTAACTGTTTTATCCTGATCGATGGAAAGAACCGGACTAGTCATTCGTGTTTTAATTGTTTCCAAAATTGCACCAACAGGAATTTTTGAAAATTAATAATAACAAATATAATTTTAACCGTTATTTGTTGTCAATACAAACCTGCTTTTAAAGAGGCCTATTATGGGTGAAGTTAAATTTGAAAAAGCCATTCAGAGATTAGAAAAAATTGTCGATGATCTTGAGAAAGGTGAGTTGGATATTGATAAATCTCTAGAAATTTTTGAGGAAGGGATTAAAATGTCTCGCGTATGCTCAAAAAAACTAAACGAAGCAGAAGCCAAAATTGAAAAACTTACCCGAGACCAAAAAGGAGAGTTAGTGGCTGAGCTCTTTCCTGTGGAAGATGAAAATGAACAGTAAAAAAATTAAAATCCGCCTGGATCAGTTATTGGTAAAAAAAAACTCACGACCACAAGAGAAAAAGCCCGAGCCATTATTCTTGCTGGAAAAGTAAGAATTCAAAATGACATCGCAGACAAACCTGGAAAGCTTTTTGATGAAAATATCGAGATATTCGTGGCGGGCCAGGAGCACCCTTTTGCCAGTCGCGGTGGGCTAAAACTCGAACGCGCCTTAGAACATTTCAATATCGATGTTGAGGATAAAATCGCCCTGGATATTGGTGCATCAACGGGTGGTTTCACCGATTGCCTTCTACAAAAAGGTGCAGCTAAGATTTATGCGGTGGATGTTGGTTATGGGCAACTGGACTGGAAATTAAGAAAAGACTCGCGTGTTATTTGCCTTGATCGAATGAACGCACGAAATTTAACACGCGAAGATTTAGACGATGACCCGCAACTGGCAGTGGTCGATGTTTCATTTATATCCCTACGTTTGATTCTCCCGCCCCTTTTTGAAATCCTAAAACAGAAGGACGATTTGATCGCCCTGGTCAAACCTCAATTCGAAGTCGGGAAAGAAGAAGTCGAGAATAAAGGAATAATTAAAGATCCCGTTAAACGCATCAATGTCCTTTTACGACTCCACAAATTTATCACTGAAAAATCATGGGCCCTATCCAACATAGTCGAGTCCCCCATACAGGGGCAAAAAGGCAATCACGAATACCTTATTCACTGCACTTCTACCGGCACCGCATTAAATGAAGAGGATCTCAGGCAAGTGGTTGTGGACTAAAGCTCATCTTTATAGACTGCAAAACTACCGACAGGATAAACAAGGTGCGTGTCGCCCCATTGGTTTTTTGACTGAGTGTCCCATTGACTTTCGTCTTCGAGCAATTTCATGCGCACTCCCCCAGACCCACCGTAAATAAGCAAAGCGATTCCATCACCCGATTCTTCAACCTTGCAGGCATAGGCAGCGCAAGGCAAATTAGTTTCTGCATTCCAGCCCGTTATTTGCACCGGTTGTTCTTCGCCATTGATATCGTATTTGATGCAATACAATTCTCGGATAGGGCTGACATCTCGATATACCATGTCGAAGCTTCGCTCAATATTTGGATTAGATTCAATTTCCAGAAACAAAATAATTCTCCATTAGTCGATACGCACTATTTTACTATCTTTATTACAGCGGGGTAAAGGAGGAGCAGGAAAAATTCAGAAGTGAAGGGTGCTTTCAGAAAACACAGAGATGAAGGTTGAACTTTCAATAAGCTTTAGTGGCTGGCAGCAGTTTGCTTGGAGCCCGGTTTAGCTGCGGCTGACTTATTAGGAGCCACTTTTGCTGCGGCCGCATCGGCTAGGATTTTAATGAAATTGACAAGAATTCGAGTATCAAAGTGGCCGGACATATTATTTTTCATTTCGTTAACTGCTGCAAACGGAGTGAGCGCTTTGCGGTTGGCTCTAGATGCTGTTAGCGCACCAAACACATCCATAATGCTAACCACTCGAGCAAATAAAGAAATCTTTTCTCCCTTTAATTGGAATGGATACCCCGTGCCATCAAATCTTTCACGATGTTCTACAGCCATTTTCAAAATATTATCACTGTAGCACTTCATATCATTGAGCATTTTTTTTGTGGCCGAAGGAATTTTTCGAATCACTTAAAAATCTTCGGGAGACAACTCTCCTTCTTTTTGGATTATCTCGTAGGGAATAGACTTCTTACCAATGGAGAAAAGCATTCCACCCAAACCAATTTCCCGAACGGCTTCAGGCTTCATCTTCAATTTATTAGCCAAAGCCATGCAGTACATCCCCGTGTTAGTGCTATGGGTGTAGGAATGGAAATCTTTCTTTGTGATTAGGAATACATCAATAAATTCGAGTTGGCCTTGTGCCAAGCAATCTTGAGTAACTGCGAGGAGGTCTTCAAGGGTACGTAAAATTCGAGAAGAGCCTATGTTCTCAAAATATTCTTTTATAATTTGTTCGTTTAACAGGTATGCGGACTTTAACACCTGTTTGGGAGGCTCTCCATTTTTAAGGGCTTCGGATAAAGTTTTAATCTTAAAATTTTTGTAATACTTGATCAGGTCCGTTTCATGGATGAAAAACTCCATGCAATCGTCCCCATCCATCATCTTTTTTATTTTTTCGTGGTTTTCGGGAGTGTACTGGACAAACTTTCTGAATAAAGGCTGGTCGTTATCATCGTATTCAGCTAGATACGAGATCTCGAAACCCTGCCCACAGGATTTATTCAGAAAACCGCTATTAATTTCGCGGTAAAAATGAGCAATAGAGTCCATTCGTTGCTTACTTCTCCCCAGAATAAGCCAGCTTATTAATCGATAGGCGCATAAATTTCAACTCCGCCAGCTATTCTATATTATTCCAATTTATGATTGCAAACAATATAATTAATAACTCTAAAAAAGTCAATAGGTTATGCGAAAAATCCTATTGATTTTTTGGGTGCGGAGCTTGGAATATTGCCCCCCTTAATTAGGGGGTTAAAACCTGAATTTTCAAACCTGTATAAAAATAGAGATTTTGGGTTCTTTTTCTAATTCGGATATTTTCTCAGAAAAATTACAATTAAATTCCAAATCGTAGGTAAAATAGAAAAAATTTGGGGGAAATTTTCACAGTATTTGGATACAGGAGAGAATGAAATTATGTATAAACTGGTTTTATTAAGGCATGGTCAAAGTCAATGGAATCTTGAAAACCGATTTACAGGCTGGACAGATGTCGACCTTACCGATCAAGGAAGAAACGAAGCCAAAGCAGCAGGGGAACTTTTTCTAAAAGAAAATATTACATTTGATTTGGCCTACACCTCTGTTTTAAAGCGTGCGATTCGAACCCTATGGATCGTGCTCGATAAAATGGACCTGATGTGGATTCCTGTCATTCGCTCCTGGCAACTTAATGAAAGGCATTATGGAAATTTGCAGGGACTGGATAAAGCCGAGACCGCCGAAAAACATAGCGCTGAGCAAGTAAAAATTTGGCGTCGTAGCTATGCGACTCCGCCGCCGCCCTTGCCCGATGATGACGAACGCCTTCCCTCTAAAGATGCCCGCTACGCTGAGGTTCCCGAAAACCAACTTCCTAAAACCGAAGCCTTGAAACACACCGTGGATCGCTTCATCCCTTATTGGTCAGAAGAAATTGTTCCTTCAATTAAAGCAGGTAAAAATGTTTTGATTTGCGCGCATGGAAACAGTTTACGAGCACTGGTCAAACACCTCGATGGGGTAAGCGATGAAGATATCACCGAATTAAACATTCCGACAGGCATACCCCTGGTTTATGAGCTCGATGAAAATTTAAAAGCCATTAAGCACTATTATCTGGGTGACCCGGAAGCCGCCAAAAAAGCTGCCGATGCCGTCGCCAACCAAGCGGCCAGCGGCCGCCGGCAATAGGTCAATACTAAAAAAGTAAACTGTGGTGTTAAAGCTTCTGGAATTATTTTTAATCTTTAAAAAATATTTGTAGTTAAATTTAATATTAACCCTCCGCACGTCATCGCGAGCCGCTGTGATATACCTTCCTCAACCTTTATGCCCCATAGAGGTAAAAGCGGCGTGACGATCCAGCAGATGAAACAACCTGCTGTTTATTAATTACGAATAAACGAATTTTTTTTGAATTGGCCCCAACCCCATTTCAAGGAGAAGAAGAGAGCAAAACTTTTATTTTAAGCCGAGAGAACCTTTAGCTTGCAAAACAAGGCCATTGCCAACTGCCTCCCCTGCTAAGGGGGCTAGTCAGGCTGGATAAGTTCCCGGGCGTGTTTTAGGGAGGCTTCGGTAATTTTTTCTCCGCTCGACATTCTTGCCAATTCTTCCACTCGTTCTTCAAATTCCAGTTGTCGGATTCCTGACCGGGTGCGTTTTCCCTGGACTTGTTTTTCAACACGGTAATGGGTGGAAGCCATGCCTGCAATTTGCGGGAGGTGGGTTATGCAGAACACTTGTTTTGTTTTTGCGACCTTTTTTAGTTTGTCGCCGACCTTTTCAGCCACGCGTCCCCCTATTCCGGTATCCACTTCATCGAAGATCATTACGGGAACGGTATCCTGTTTATTTAAAATAGATTTTAATGCCAGCATAATTCGCGACAGCTCACCACCAGAAGCAATTTTGGCAAGGGGACGCAATTCTTCACCGGGATTGGGAGAAAATAAAAATTCCAAACTGCCTAAGCCAATGGATGTGGGTTTTAATTTTTCTTTACGGTATTCAACGAATCCCTTTGGGTCGGGCGAGTAACTGAAATCCACGCCAAAACGTACGCCATTCATATGAAGCTCTTTTAATTCTTTTTCGACACCTAGTTTTAAAGATTTGGCGCCAGCCTCACGCTTATCAGCAAGTTCGACCGCCAGCTTAGATACTATTTTTTCCTTGTTCACAATATCAGCTGCAAGCTGTTTCATGCTCTCTTCGTTGCCAGCTAACTGTTCCAATTCAGAGGCAAATTTATCACGCTTGGAAAGAATTTCTGCAACATCGTTGCCATATTTTCTTTTAAGTCCATTTATCTCAGCTAACCGGTCTTCTATCTCTTCCAGCCTTGCTGGGTCAAAATTAAGAGTTCGATCGTGCGATCTCAAAGCATCTTCAACTTCTTCCAGTTCATAAAAAGCCGATTGAGACCTTTCAAAGGGCGATGCAAGGTCCTTATCCACATCTAACAAAGGCTCCAACTCTTTTAATACTTGTCGTAAGCTCTCCAAAATAGAACCGCTTTGCTCGGACAATAAAGACTGACTTTGCTGTAAAGCTGAGCGAATTTTTTCTGAATGACGTAGTTTATTTTTTTCAGCCTTGAGTTCTTCTTCCTCTTCCTTGGAAAGATTAGCGGCATCAATTTCTGAGATTTGAAACCCTAAAAATTCTTCTCTTTGCAGACGCTCCTGTTCATCAGTGTTTAGCGATTGAAGCGTTTTGACCAGGTTTTGATATTCCTGAAATTTTTTGGAGAACTCATCGCGATTTGGTTTCGATTTACCAAACAAGTCCAACAAATCCACATGAATTTCAGGGTGTAAAAGGGTTTGATGGTCGTGTTGCCCGTGAAGGTCTACCAATCGGTTGCCAATTTTTGCGAGGGTGGAAACAGTAATCTGGCTATCGTTGAGGAAACAACGGTTCTTGCCGGAATTGGAAATTTGTCTTTTTATATGGAACTCACCTTCGTCTGCCTCAACGCCAATTTCCCGCGCCATCGTCAGGATATCTTCATTGGCTATTTGGAAAATGCCTTCGACCAACGCTGTGGTTTCACCCGTGCGAATGGAATCGGTATCTGCCCTGCCTCCAAGCAGTAAATTTAGCGCATCTATGATGATAGATTTCCCGGCTCCAGTTTCACCGGTTAACACATTCAGTCCTCTCTCAAAATTCACCACGAGATTTTCAATAATGGCAAAATTCTGAATTCTGATTTCTTTTAGCATGGCAAATTTTTAAGGAGAAATATCATCCAATAACTCCTTCCCCTCTTTCCTTAGAGAAAGAAATTTTTCATCTTGCGTATTATCTGTAAGTTGCATGAGTTTGTGAAGAGATTCTCGCGCTTCTTCGGAATTATTTTTTTCAATTTGGCCTTTTGCCAGCCCCAAATGGTTTTCCGGGAAGTTTGGGGCTAGCCGAACGGCTTCTTTTAGATGTGATATAGATTTACTCATATCACCCCCCAAAAAGAAGGGCAATTCCATATATAAACTCCCAAGGGCACGGTGAGGGCCTGCATGGTTGATCGTTGGATCCAGGCTCACGGCTTTCTCCATATCCTCCTTAAAGGGGTCGATGATTCCCAAACTGGCCCAAACTCCTTTACTTTCTCCTTGTTTTCCTAGGCAGAGACCACGATAAAAATAGCTGCTTGCGGGATCGGGGTGCAGCTCAATGGCGCGGGAACTATAAAGGATGCATTGGTCATAATGTCTTGTTTCCTTCGATATTTTTGCAAGGGTGTAGTGGGTTCTGGCTTGGCGCCATTGCCATTCGGAAAGGTCAGGATTTACTGCCAAAACTTTTTCAATTTTAGCAGCGATGCTTTTATACTCCAACTCCGACTCACTAATTTTATGGAGTTGATCAATTTCATCCAATGTCGTGCTTTGCGCAAAAGCGGCTGGAATATTTAGAAATAAACCCCATAAAAAAAGGACAGAAATGGGGACTAATAATTTATTGAAAATGGTGTTCATAACACAGGTTAGATTCCGTTATAATTATAGAACAAAGAAATAACATTTAATTTAAAGGGTTGGGTTTCCCATCGTAGTACCCGCACCTAAGAAAAACATTACCTATAAAATGTATCATAAATGAGAAATTCAAAAAAAATTGCTTTTACGTCATTCCTGCTATTCTTTTTTCTAACAGGCCTGTCTTGGGCAGATACAGAAAAAAGCAAACCGGAGGCCGCGGTAAAAATCCTATTAAACGAGATCAAACAAATAGTTGATGCGGATGGTTTGTCAGATGCTGACATTTTAACAAATAAAAAACATTCCGACCTCGCCGTAAGCATTTTAAACGTACCAGAGATAAGCGAGAAAGCCCTGGGGAAATACTGGGCGAAACATAGTGAGGAACAACAAAATCAATTCCAGAATTTATTGGGTGAGTTATTTGTGCATGTTGCCTTCCCCAGTTCGGCGAAGTTTTTTGCGAATTTGGATTTGGTCTATGGCAAAACAAAAAGTAAAAAGGATATGATGGTTGTGCCAATTACAGTGATCCATGAAAAAGAAGGCGAAGTAGACATCGATTTTAGAATGAAACTATCAGAAAAAAGGTGGCTGGTGGTTGATGTTATTCTCGATGGGATCAGCATGCGTAATAACCTGAGAAGCCAGTTTTACAAAATTTTAAAGAAAAAAGATTTTGATCATTTGGTCCATAAGATGGGAAAAAAATTGAAAGAAGCTAAAAGCTGATTATCTTCTGTCTGAAAATTATTATTTAAAAACGGAAAAATATGAAAAAAGTTGGAATGGTTAGTTTGGGTTGCCCAAAGAACACCGTTGATTCAGAACGGGTATTGGGGGATCTTGTGTCTTCAGGGTATGACCTCACTCAGAATGAAGAAGATGCTGAGATTTTAATCGTCAACACTTGTGGATTCATCGAGTCGGCAAAAAAAGAATCCATCGATACCATTCTCGAAATGGCGCGTCAGAAAACCGATGGAAAATGTCAGCAACTTATCGTTACAGGGTGCCTGGCAGAACGTCACACTCAGGAGTTACTCGATGAAATCCCTGAAATAGATCATTTGCTGGGTGTTGGCCAATACCCTCAACTAAAAAATATTCTCGATAAAGATGGAGCCAATTTTAACAACCGCAACCATGTTGCAACCCCGGCTGAATATTATGAGTCGTACACAGATCGATTGATGACCACGGCTTTTTATACCGCCTATGTGAAAATTTCAGAAGGCTGTTCCAATCGTTGTGCATTTTGTATTATTCCAAAAATGCGGGGTCCAATGCGTAGCCGATCACCGGAATCCATTTTGGCAGAAGCTGAAAATCTGGCCAAAAGGGGTGTTAAAGAATTCAATATAATTTCTCAAGACACTACGATGTACGGATTCGACCTTGCTATGAAGGATGGTCTCGCCCGATTGTTAAAAGACATGGCTAAGATTGATGGTGTTGAGTGGCTGCGACTTTTATATTGCTATCCCACTTTTCTCAATTCAAATGTGATCGACTATATAGCTTCAGAAGAAAAAGTGTGCCGCTATATTGATGTTCCCTTGCAGCACACACATGATGAAATGTTGAAAAGCATGAAACGTCAGGAGACCGAAGGCGGTGTTAGAAAAATGCTTGAAGAACTGCGTTTAAAAATTCCAAAAGCCGCTTTGCGAACCACTTTTATCACTGGCTTTCCTGGAGAAACTGAGGAACATTTTAAACATATGCTGCGCTTTCTTTGCGAGATGCAGTTTGATCATGTAGGCATCTTTACCTATTCTGATGAAGAAGGAACCACGGCTTTTGATTATCCCAACCGGGTTCCTGAGGAAGTGAAGGAGGAAAGAAAAAATATTCTGATGGAGTTTCAAAAAGAAATTGCGCTACGAAAAAATCAGGAAAAAGTGGGCCAGATCCTTCCCGTTCTTGTTGAAGGGTTTGACGCGCAGGAAAATTATATTATGACTGGCCGGTTAGCCTCTCAGGCTCCCGACATTGACGGACAGGTTATTCTGGAAAAATGTGAAGCAGAACCCGGGGAAATCATTCCTGTACGTATAACCGCGGCAGCAGATTATGACCTGGTCGCAGAACCTATCTCGCAACCGGTTGAGCTGGTTGAATAATTAAAATGGGACTAAAACGTATTGGCATATTAACAGGTGGAGGCGATTGCTCAGGCCTCAATGCGGTGATTCGGGCTGTCACCCGGTCCGCTATCATCGAGCATGATGCAGAGGTGGTGGGAATTGAAGATGGCTTTGAAGGATTAATTTTTAACCGTCATCGAAAGCTCACTATAGCAGACACCAAAGAAATTCTACCTCTAGGCGGTACCATTCTCGGAACGACCAATAAAGGCCATCCCTTTGAATATCGCGAGTTTGATAAAGAAGGCAATGTCACCAAGCGGGATTACTCCAAACAAACGATAGCGAACTTTAAAAACCTGAATCTCGATTGCCTTTTTGTTGTCGGTGGAGACGGCACATTACAACTAGCTCACCGTTTTTGTGAGCTGGGTCTTCCTCTAATAGGCATCCCCAAAACAATCGACAACGATTTGGTGGGAACCGATTATACCTTTGGTTATCAAACAGCAGTGCAAGTTGCCAGCGATGCTTTGGATCGGCTGCATACCACTGGCGAGAGCCACCAGCGTGTGATGATCCTCGAGGTGATGGGACGTGATGCAGGGTGGATTGCACTTGAAGCGGGCCTAGCAGGCAGAGCCCACGCTATCCTGATTCCAGAAATCCCTTATAAAATGGAAAAAGTTTTTGAGAAAATTCGTTTACGAATTGAAGGGGGGAGTCCCTTCAGCGTAATCGTGGTTGCAGAAGGAGCCAAAGAAGTTGGAAAAGAAGCAATAACCAATGAATTGGCTTCCAATCGCCTACAAGGTGTGGCGCAACTGGGTGGAGTGGGTTATCACGTTGCACGTGAAATTGGCGAAAAAATCGACCTCGAGGTGAGGTGCACTGTTTTAGGCCATACACAAAGAGGGGGTACTCCGTTAGCGTTTGACCGCGTTTTAGGAACCCGGCTTGGAACCGAAGCGGTGCAAGCTGCTTCCGAAGGAAAATTTGGCACCATGGTCGCCTTACAAGCTCGCGAAATTGTTCTCGTCCCACTAAAATCCCTGGCGGGGATTGTGCGTCAGGTTCCTATCGATTCGCAACTGATTCGCACCGCAGAATCCATCGGCGTTTGCTTAGGCCGTTAGCAATAAGTCAATCCCTTCAATTGATTTTCATTTATTCGTTGAAACTTCGGGTTTTCTGCCCTGCTCCGTTGCCTGATAAATAGCGAGAAATTTTTTCCAGACGTCCTCAACACTTGTAGTTCCATCCAAATAACTCACCACCGGAAAAAAAGTTTTATCCAGTTGAAAGGGTCCGACCAGATCTGGGCGGCCATTCCCTACATGTTGAAAAATTCCAATAGTAGGTGTGTTGACCGCATAACCGATATGCATCGGCCCGGTATTGTTCGAAACCAGAAGGCTGGCCTGACTCAACAAATAGGCATAATTTATAATAGACATATCAAAAGCAAAAAATATTCTGTCGCTGTCGGGAAGGTTGAGCGCTTTTAATATTTCCAGTTCTTTTTTATTGCCTCCAAAAACAATATTCAAAGAAGTTTCTTTCAAAATTAAATTAGCCAGGTCATAAAAATTTTTTGATTCCCAGAGTCGATCTTTGGAACTCGCTCCAATATGACAAATCACGAAAGAGGTTTTTAATCCTGTTTTATGCGTGTAATCATGGAATGCTTTTTTTTCAGAATCGCTAAAAAATAATTCCATTTGAGATTGTTTAAGCTCGACATTTATTTCTTTAAGCATGAGCGCCCTACGTTCGATGGCGTGGAAATTTGAAACCTCCTGAGGCGTTTTTTCCGGTTTGACATTGAATTCTGATGAACACCATTTATGCCCCTGATGGTTCCAAATGGGCGACGATTTTAGAAAATTTTTCATTCTGCTAAAATCCGTGTTGGCGTGAAAAATAAAAATATGATCGTACTTTGGCCTGAGCAGGAGTTTTATTCCCAAGAGAAGTTGCGCATACCATCTGTTCTGGTAGGGATAAATATTTTGTAGGTGAGGGTTGTCTTTAAAAAGATCGGTCCAGGCATTATTTACGATTAAATCGATTCGGGCATCGGGAAATGCTTTTTTCAATTCCCGGATTCCTGGAGTTCCCCAAAGGCAATCTCCCATCCCTGTTGTGGAGACCACTAAAAATTTTTGAACGGCCATAAAAATAGAAAATAAGAGGAAATAGGGTAACAACTGTAAACCGGAACCAAAGGTAGCAGATTTGGCAACTTAAAAAAAGCCGGTGTCCTCCCTTCAACTCGTAGACAGTAGCCGTTATCAGACTGAATATTAAAGAAAAACCTGCATTTTTACGCAAATTTAGCCGGTTCCATATTGTCTCCTCAGCTTGAATATGTTAGTCTAAGCCACAATTTGGCTTCCTATTGGAAGAATTCCAGAAAATTCAATCACGCACGTTTCCGGATCAAATCAGGGGTGGCCTGCGGGTTCCTGATGCGAGTCGATGGAGGCGGTGGTATAACCCATTTAATTTTAAGGAGATAGAATGTCCGAAATCACAATGAAAAGCTTACTTGAATCCGGTGTTCACTTTGGCCACCAAACCAACCGGTGGAACCCCAAAATGAAACCTTATATATACGGGGCGCGTAGCGGGATTTATATCATTGATCTACAAAAAACCCTGACGGGTTTTCAAGCGGCGGAAAAATACATTAGAGAAAGTGCCCGTGCCGGAAAGAAAATACTTTTCGTTGCCACGAAAAAACAAGCACAAGAATTGATTGCTGAAGAAGCAACGCGATGCGGAATGCACTATATCAACCAAAGATGGTTGGGTGGAACACTTACCAATTTCGCTACAATTCGAAAAAGTATCGCTCGGCTTTTGGAATTGGAAAAAATGGATGAGGAAAACCAGTTTGATCGCCTGCATAAAAAAGAAGCTCTGGATCTGCGTAAAGAAATCGTTAAGTTGAATAAATTTTTCGGCGGCATCAAAACAATGAAAGATTTACCTGACGTTTTATTTATTGTTGATACCCGAAAAGAAAAAATTGCGTTGGCAGAAGGAAGAAAACTGGGAATTAAAATCGTAGCTATGGTCGATACAAATTCTGACCCCGATGGCATTGACTTCCCCATTCCAGCGAATGACGATGCAATGCGGTCTATCAAGCTGTTCGCTCACAGAATTGCCGATGTTTATCTGGAAGGCCAGGAAATGAAGAAGTCCAGCCAGGAAAAAGATGCGGCTGATGCAAAGCCAAGCCCCAGTAAAAATGAGGAAACACCACCCTCGGTTCCTGATGATAAGGGCAAAAGCGAAACTGTAGTGCCTGCCTGATCTGAATTAAATCCGGGTTTGAAAACCCAGGCTGGAATTGTTTCTGCAGGGGTCTACTCTGCGAAACAACCAACCGAAGTAACTCAAAATAAATTTACAGACAAAGCAATTTGTCATGTTCTATTAATTTTACGATTAACTTTTTTTGTAAGGATGTTTAGGAATGGAAATAACTGCTGCGATGGTTAAGGAACTGCGCTCTCAATCTGGCGCGGGAATTATGGAATGCAAGTCTGCGTTAAAAGAAGCCGATGGAAATGTGGAA
>JABJCF010000250.1 GCA_018665625.1 Nitrospina sp.
AAACCAGTTAGAAAAGTCACCGGGTACGTTCGACGAAGACACTTGGTTGCCATCAAGATAAAATGTTCTGTCTCCATTGGCTGCCTTTGTTACAACAATATGGGTTAGATTTGTTGTGGTTGTAGAATTTGGGGTGCTCAAATAAGGGCTGCCATTAGAGCTTGAACCAGATTGACGAAGGCGCAGTTGATAGTCATCGCCATCCTGCCCAAGAGTAAAGTTCCGATTACTACCATCTTTAGAGAACGTCACAAGTCGAGCCGGTCCCGTTTGTGAAGCGTTGGAGGGTTTGACCCAGGCTTCAATGGTCATTTCATTGGTGGCCTTAAATGCATCGACAAACTCAATAGGGGTAGATGCCGGTTGAAGAATCGTTTCAGAGTCAATAGACAATGCCTCGGGTAGCCACGTAGTGGTGGCGGACTGATTCTCAATGTCTAAATTCATCACAGGGCTGACGCCGGATTGATCAAGAACTGTCGAGCCTGTTCCTTCATTAAAATCATACAGTGCCACTAAGCCCGTGGTAATGCGAGATGACGCGGGATCAACGGCAGAGGTGACGGCCACGGTTGTCAGTGCGCTATCGACATCTCCATCATTGTCAGTCACCGTCAGTTGAACCACAAATGTCCCAGAATTTTGGAACGTATGGTTGACCTGTACTCCGCTGGCATTACTGCCATCGCCAAAGTCCCAGTCATAGGAGACGATCGTTCCATCCGTGTCTATAGAGCTTGCTCCACTGAAGTTGATGCTAAAAGGGGCATTGCCAGAAAGATTGTTAGGAGAAAAACTCGCGATCGGCAAGCTATTAGGTATGGGCGTGTTGCCAATAGGAAATACTAATCCCAGAATGCCGAGAGCTGTTGCTCTTGCTCTGGCGGAGTTACAGCTTGATTCACCATCCTGTTCGATACAGGGGGCTATCGCACTCGCCACAGCCACACTATATTTGGCGAAACATTGTTGATTGGTCAACCCTGATTCGGGGCAACCCTTGAGCCGACCATTAAAACTCGGTTCTGGCGGAATAAGGAAATCCGGAGCCTGTTCTTCAAAAAACACTTCGAAGTTATTTCCGGGAATCGCGTTAAAATCGTAAAGATAGGTACGACTCGATCGATTTACGAGATTGGTAAACCTGCTAAGAGAGTATCGCATTCTGATTGCAGTCGGCTGACTGGGTTGACCTCTCACTCCCTGTATATTGAGTGGCTCCGTTTTAACATTCCGAATAATCGTTTCCATGGAATCAATATTCGGGAGCCCCACTCGAATATTTTCGTAGTTTTTTAAAAAACTGTTTTCAAGAAGCGTAATATTGGGTTCATCGGTACCATCTTCAGGTCTTAAAGGCATCCGAATCCCAACATTAAAACCTTGCATGTCGATATTTCGGAAAATGGTTTTCCCATTTTCGTAGGAACTGTTTGCAAAATGAAACCCACTATTAAATCGGAGGCTACCTCCTTCATTTTGTGCACTGATCGATGGATTATTTCTCAGGATAAAATCATCAAGGGTATTTCCATTTTCATGAAAAAACTCAGCCCCGGCATGGTTCACATGCCAAATGCGATAACCCTCAAACAGACTCACCTCTTTATTCAATCCTACGTTACAACATCCCTTGGACCAGGTGGCCCATAGGCCCTGCCCTGTTGCGCCATAGGCCTCGTTTCGTGCGGATTCCAAAACAGGAAGTGCTGTTTGAATGGTGGAATCTGTTTCCATGTTTGCACCACGGAAATTAGGAATGGGTTGATCCTGAGAGAGGTAATAGCCGTTGTAGTTGTAGGCAAAGTCTGGAGCATTGGCGACCACGTTATCACGAAGGAAATTATTCATTCCGCTAAACCAGAATCCGTCTCGCGTTGTGCCAAATAGTTTGCGGCCCGAAAATACACCCCCGCGTTTTGGGCTTTCCAGAACTTGTTCTTGATCCCCAGCTTTGGTGTGGACTACAAAATTTCTTTCAAAAACGTTAAAGCTTTCGTTTCCATCTTCTGTGGTGATTGCTGAGCCCTGTCCATCATAAGCGATATTGTCTTTGACTAATCCATAATGACTATCATGAACGGCCAGTCCCCACTTAAGCATTCCCTCGATAACGTTGCCCACCAGTGTGAACTGATTGCCGGTATTGGTTTCATTCACTGGGCCCATGACATGGTGCAGATGAATGGAGTATCGACCGATTTGATTCGAACCAATGGAGGCTACATTCCCAGATCCGTCAATGCTCGTGTTGTTCAACGAGCCTATGGTTGTTCTTCCTAGGTTTTCTAATCCCGCATAACGGATATCGACTGCAGCCCTTTCCATCAATAGTATGTGGCCTCGCGTTACGCAGTTTGAGGCATCCAAAACATTTTGAGGCCCCGAACAATAGGACGACTTTGAGGTTTCTGAAAGACGGACGGATCGGATGATGACATTCCGGGACAGGTTTCCGACATGAGGAAGCATGCCTAGCTCGATGGGCCCTACATTGCCATTTGCATCACGTGGTCCAAGATGATCGAACACGAGTGGTGAATTCAAGGTCACAGTCGAACCAGTGATAGCCTGAATGGTGGGTTCCTCAGCTTGCGAAATATATTTTTTGTTTTTACGGAAAGGAATTTGTCGTGTATCGGGAATAATCAGCCGATCACCAGGCAACCAACCTAATGGAGATTGTTCCAATTCAAGTGTGGTCTGTCCGGCAAGGGGTTCGCTCGCGAAACGGATAAATGTTCGGTCCATTGGAGCTCCTTTTACCTGGACCGTTCCAAATCCGTGGATGCCATTGCCATACTGTCTGGGGTCTCGACCATTAACGTCAAGCGGTATATCTTGAATGACCACCTCAGCCTGATTATTGATAGGGTTCTGGTCAGACCCAATGGTCAATGTTCCGTTCGGAAGTATTTGGAGATTGGACACATGCAACAGTGTGTCCTGATCGGGTGCCCAACTTAGCTCCCCTTGGGCACCGATTTCGATACAGTCGATTCCTTCACTACTATTAGCATCGTAGGTCACTTGAATATTTTGAGGAATGGAGACGCGAGCTCCTGAGCTGGGAACCTGATTAGTAGACCAAATACTCTGGTCAGACCAGAGTCCGTTTGATTGAGCAACCACTGTCGGCGAATTACAAAACCGGGGGATGCTATCGAACGGAGTGATGATTTCTGTTTCTGTCACCGTGGGCTGGTCACCTGCTGATGCCTGGCCAAAGGATTTACTGACAAATATAAAAAAAATAAAGTTGATCAATAAAAAATTTATTAAATTTTTTTTAAAAAAAGAGCGGTAATTAGTCTTCATAGAAAGTTTTTATCTCCAAATATTTTCATGGCTGTATAGAGTTACTTGTAAAATACTTTTTCCATATTTTGAATCCCGTCGAGTTTCCTCTGTCAAATCACTACAACTATTTCATTCGTTCCCGAATTTATAGAGTAGGGATTTGAAGATCCCGAACTACCATTCACCTTACCTTTTACATATACCTTGGACCCCTGCGGGAAGGTGAGTGAGGTTCCCGGACTTTGCGCCCCTGACATTCGGTAAACGAACAACTCCGCATCTGATACCGAATTTCCGTTCTGGTCCTTCGCGGTTATCAATACCGTTTGAAACTGTGTCGTGATTTCTTCTGTACCCGCCGTTACCGGATGACGCACCGAACGCCCGCTATACCCATTCACCTTGCCTTTTACATATACTTTGGACCCCTGCGGGAAGGTGAGTGAGGTCCCCGGATTTTGTGCCCCTGATACTTTATAAATAATCAATTCCGCATTGGACACGGTTTCCCCGTTCTGGTCTTTCGCCGTCAACTGAACCGATTGAAAGGGAACTATTAACTCCAGGTTTTCAGGAGAGACTTTAGTTTTGAAAGAAGTCCCTTTAAACCCAGCAACGGATCCCCGAAGGTAGTAAGTTTTTCCATTCTCCAATTCAACCTCGGCTCCTGATGGAATATTCTCCTGAACCCCATAGATGGATAAAGTCGCATTGGGTACTTCATTACCAAATTGGTCGCGTGCCACAACCCGGTAAGAAGCAGTGAGCTGCTCCTTTAGCGTTCTGGCTTGAGTTGTTGCGGGTTGCGAGGTGTTTCCATTCGCATCGTAAGCAAAAAGCTCATAGCTGTAATCTGTTTCAGGATTTAAACCTACGTGCTGGAAGGAAAGACTTGGGGAGTCCAAAACAAGAACCCCATTTGCATACAAACGATATGCGATACTGCCATTGGCAGGAATTCCAATGGAAGCCTGCCAGCTTAAGTCAATTTGATTTTCTGAAATCGCGCTGGCGACAAAGTTTCCTGGTGTAGGCGGAGGCGGTATATCCAGCGTCCTTCCTGCAACGATTGCCGGGTCAGATAGGTTTCCCTGCGAATCGTATGCATAAAGCTGATAGTTATATGCAGTATCGAAACTCAAACCCGTGTGCTGGAATGAAAGATCAGGTGTATTTGCGACAAGAATGCCATTGGCAAAAACACGATACTGAATAGTTTCCCCTTGCAATACGGATGCATCCCAACTCAAATCAATCTGACTATCGGAAATTACATTGGCCACAAAAGACCGAGGCGCGAGGGGTGTCGGTGAGTCGGGGGGATTCGGATCATCTCCAACAAAAAATGATCTTTTGACTTCAACAACATTATTATAGTT